>CAXBHV010000532.1:0-5546 GCA_963974855.1 uncultured Rhodopirellula sp.
CTCCTGCCCGGGGGGACCCAATGAATTGCAGGCTCCCGCCTGCCGAGCAAGAACAGACGAGGCGGGAGTCTCGAAAGCAGTACGTTGCCAAGCGGCCGCCCAAGGCCGTGAACGATTTCTTAGTGGCTCACGTCGCCAGAAGGTGGTGATTCGCATTGGACGCCAACAATCCACGCTCTGGCGAGCGCAGCTACGAAACGCAAAAGCCGTAAATTGCCCCCTATATGCTTCACTGCGTTGCGTCGAACCCGGCGTTTCAGCGGGGGGATTGGTAGCTTGAGTTCGTTCTCTGGCAAGATTGGCGTTGGGACGACTACAATGGGTGAGCAATCGCTTGATGCACTCGCAATTCAAGCTCATGCTGCTCGACTTCAAGCTCCTCGAAGGAATACGTCACGGATGCGTCAAACCGTTACTCATCTTCTATTCACCACCACTGCCCTGATCATGCTCTGTACCAGCAATTTGCTGGCTTTTGAGACAATTGAATTTAAACAGGGAACGGATTCCGACGGCGCCGACCAGACCCGGACGGTGGTGGGCGAGTTGTTGCTCGAGGCTCAAGACGGGGGTCTTTTGATTCAGGGAGATGACGGACGAATCTGGACACTTCAGCCCGAAAATTTGATCAAGCGGACGAGCAACTCCCAACCTCTCGTTCCGATCAGTGACGAGCAGATGATCCAGAGGATGACGAAGGAGATGCCAGCGGGATTTTCAGTCTATCAAACGGCAAACTATCTGATCGTCCACAACACCGACGAAAATCACGCGCGTCAGGTAGGAAGTTTGTTCGAGCAATTATATCGTGGCTTTTTCTCCTACTGGAAAAATCAACGCTGGGATTTGCCCGAACCACGATTCCCCTTAGTCGCACTACTGTTGGTCGATCACAATTCGTTCATACAGCATGCGAAAGGTGAAATTGGCGAGTCCGCAAATTCGGTGATTGGCTACTACCATCTCGCCAGTAACCGGATGACCACATACAACGTTCCCAATTGGGAGCGAAATATCGCCACGATTATTCATGAAGCAACGCATCAACTCGCTTACAACTGTGGGCTACAACAACGTTTTGCCGACAACCCGATGTGGGTCAGCGAAGGCTTGGCAATGTTCTTTGAATCCCCCGACCGCCAAAACGCAAAAGGCTGGCGTGGGATTGGACGTGTTAACCAAAAGAACTTAACACGTTGGAACAGCTATCTGCCGAGCCGACCTGCCGAATCACTTGCCACACTGATTGCGGACGACTCGCGATTCCGCAGCCCAGCGACGGCAGCCGACGCTTATGGCGAAGCCTGGGCGCTGACCTATTTCTTATTGAAGACGCAACGCGAAGAATTCGTCAAATACCTGCGACAGCTCAGCCAGGTCAAGCCACTAGAGGAATTGAATAAACGAGAACGCATCGCAATGTTCGAAACTGCGTTTAACACGACACTCGAAAAGCTTGACAAGCAATTCCTGACCTACATGCGACGCGTTCGCTAAAGAGTTTGTGGCGATCGCTCGTGTCTGACTTCAGTGCCGCTTAATTGAGGCGTGGGACAAACATCTGCTCGAACTCGAAGGCGGTGTGAAAGAATGGTTCGTATCCCCTATGGGTAACGCTGTGAAGCATTGCCCTATGGGGTAGAACCCCTCCTCACTCATCACACTAACTGAACTCACCGCTGATGTATTGTTTTGTTGCGTCTTCTTGCGGCGATTCGAACAGTTCGTTGGTATCGCCAAACTCGACCAAGTAACCGGTTCGCCCGCCGCCGCTGGTGTCGACGTACATGAACGCGGTTTGATCGGCAACACGCTTGGCTTGTTGCAAATTGTGAGTCACGATCGCAATCGTGTAGTTCTCTTTTAATTCCTGCATCAATTCTTCGATGCGGCGCGTGGCGATGGGGTCCAACGCCGAACATGGCTCGTCCATCAACAAGACTTCGGGCTCGGTGGCGATCGCGCGCGCGATGCAAAGCCGTTGTTGTTGTCCGCCCGACAGCGACAGACCGCTGTTTTTCAGTTTGTCCTTGACCTCGTCCCACAACGCAGCACCCCGCAGAGCTTTTTCAACCTTCTCGGCGATGTCACCGCGATAACGATTCAATCGCAAACCGAAGGCGACGTTGTTGTAAATGCTCATCGCGAACGGATTGGGTTGTTGGAACACCATCCCGATATAACGCCGTACCGCCACGGGATCGACTTTGGCGTGGTAGATGTCTTTGCCACGAAAGTGCACATGGCCTTCGAAACGAAACCCGCGAACTAAATCATTCATGCGGTTCAAGCAACGTAGGGCACTACTTTTTCCGCATCCCGATGGACCGATGAACGCAGTGATCGATCCTCGATGAATCGGAATGCGACTGTCACGGACCGCACGGAAGTTTCCGTAATACAGGTTCTCAATATTGCAGTCCAACAACAGCGAACCATTGCGGTTGGCGAGGACATCGTTCTCAATTTTGGGGGTAGCAATCACGTGGGGTTTCCTAACAGGCTTTGGAGCGACTCGAAATGATTTGACCGAAAATGTTGATCGTCAGAACCATCAACACCAAGATCAAGGAAGCGGCCCATGCCATTTCGATTTGGTTCTCGAATGGCATGCCGGAAAAGTTGTAAATAAACACAGCAAGCGAAGCGGTCGGCTCCATGACCTGAGAAGTTCCATCCTCAAATATCCAGTAGTTACTAAACAGTGCGGTAAACAGCAGCGGAGCCGTTTCACCGGCGGCACGCGCGACGGCCAACATCACGCCGGTCAAGATGCCGGGCAACGCGGTTGGCAATACGATCTTCCATGCCACCTGAGTCGGGGTGCAGCCCATCCCAATCGCAGCTTCTTTCATCTTGACCGGTACCATTCGCATCGATTCCTCGGCCGTCAAGATCACGGTCGGCAACATCAACAGCGCCAACGCCACCCCTCCGGCCGGTGCGGAATACCCGCCAGTCGCAATCACGATTGCGGCATAGGCGAACACGCCCGCCAAAATGGATGGCAATCCGGTCAATGTCTTTGCGCAAAATCGGGCGATCGACGCCGTCTTGCTATGGGGACCAAACTCCGCCAAGAAGACGGCGGTCAAGATGCCAAAGGGGATCGCGATCGCAGCGGCAATTGAAACGATCACGATCGTTCCGACAATCGCATTGCCAAAACCGCCTCCCTCTTCAAATGCCGTCGGGGGAAGCTCGGTAAACAAGGCCAGTGAGATTTTTTTGCCGCCTCGCCAAATCAGCATGAACAAAACGCTGAACAGTGGCACACATGCGATCACGGTGGCCAATCCAGTGCCGATACTCAACACGATGCTGAACAAGGTTCGTGGATGACGCAGCGAACGCTCTAAGCTAGGAAAATCAACGTCGTTAAATTCGGTGGTGATTTCGGCAGTGTTCATTTCGCACCTCCACGCATTCGGGCCGACGCGTGCTTTAATACGAACGCACCGCAGATATTGACCAGCAATGTGATCGCCAACAAGATCAGAGCGGCATACATCAACACAGGCTCTTCGCGTTCACCCGCTTCGGGGAAATGATTCGCCAACAATGCGGCCAAGGTGTTGCCGGGCGAGAAGAGTGAAATACTCATTTGGTTTGAATTCCCCACCAGCATCGCCAACGCCATCGTCTCGCCCAAAGCTCGGCCAAAGCCAAGCACGAGTGCTCCGAAGATACCGGTGGACGCGGTGGGCACGATCACCCCTATGATCGCTTCCCAACGAGTCGCCCCTAATCCAAAGGCGGCTTCTTTTAATTTTCTCGGCACGTTGCTCAACGCGTCACGAGAAATCGCCGTTACCGTGGGCAAAATCATGATCGACAAGACCAACGCCGCAGGCAACATTCCCGGCCCCGACAGTGATGTTTTGAAGAACGGGACCCAGCCCAGATTTTCATGTAACCAAGTCGCAATCGGTCGCAACATTGGGATGACCACGAAGATCCCCCACAATCCGTAAACGACACTGGGGATCGCCGCCAACAATTCCACGATGTTTTTAAACGCCCACTCAACTTTATGAGGCAAGAAGTCTTGGGTTAAGAAGATCGCGATCGAGACACCGAAGAACCCACCAATCAGCAATGCCAATAGCGAGCTGTAAAGCGTCCCCCAAATCTCGGGCAAAACGCCGAACTCTTCGTTTTGCACATCCCAAGTGGACGAGGTCAAAAAACTAAAGCCATGCTGGCTGATGGCGGGCATTGCTTTGGTGGCGACTTCATAGACCACCAATAATACAACCAAAACGGTCAACCAAGCGAAGCCGCGAGTCAATCCGCGAAATGCTCGATCCTTCGCAATCTCCATCGAAGACGGAGGCGAAGAGATCGACGCCGATTCCGCGAGATCGGAAAGCGTGGCATTAGCCATGGGGTCGCCTAGGAAAAGAGCTGCAAAACGAGGACCGATCGATCATCCAATCGTTTACCGTGACAGAGGATCCCTCCGTCTCGGCACCTCGTATTGAAAACTTATTTAATGGTCTCTAGTTTCTCGGTCACGGTCGCAACGACATTTTCAGGAAGCGGGATGTAGCCCATTTCCGCACTCGATTCTTGTCCCTGATGCATACACCATTTCACAAGACTTTTCAGTGCAGCGGCTTTGGCCGGATCTTCGTACTTTTCGTAACACAGCAACCAGGTGTAACTGACGATCGGATAAGCATTCTCGCCGTTCGGGTCAGGCAACCAAGCACGCAAGTCTTCTGGCATTTCCACGCCTGCCAAAGCCGCGGTCGCATTTTCCAGCGTGGGCTCGATGAATTTTCCAGCAGCGTTTTCCAGTGTTGCCATTGGCAACTTGGCTTGCTCGGCAAAACCGAACTCGATGTAGCCGATTGCGCCGGGGGTTTGCATGACGGTTGCAGTCACACCGTCGTTTTTAGGTGCGGCGATGAACTTGTCGCTCTCGGGCCAACTGACCGTTTTGCCAACGCCGGGGCCATCGGCAAACTTCTTACTGATAGCGCTGAGATGATTGGTGAAGACAAACGTGGTCCCGCTGCTGTCCGCACGACGGACCACCGTGACGGGCAACTCAGGAAGATCAATCCCTTTGTTGGTCGCGGCAATCGCAGCGTCATTCCACTTCGAGATTTCGCCCAAGAAGATCTTGGTGTAGGCGTCACGCGAAAGAATCAATGGCTTCTTGAGCTGCGGAAGGTTGTAGGCCAACACCACGCTGCCTGCAGTCATCGGTAACAACACAACACAGTCGTCAACTTGTGCGATTTCGCTGTCGTTCATCGCGGCGTCACTGGCTGCGAAATCAACCGTGTGACCGATGAAATCCTTGATTCCACCGCCACTTCCTTTGGCTTGGTAATCGACTTTCACGCCCTCGGTTGCGCTGCTGTATTCTTTGAACCAGCGACCGTACAGCGGTGCGGGGAAACTCGCCCCCGAGCCTTGCAATTTAATTTTTTGGGCCGGCGAACCTGAGCCGCCATCTGCAGTGGGGCTGGAAGAGCTTGAAGAGTTGCAACCGACCAAAATCGTTAGGGCGGTAAGACAACAGAAGTGAAACG
>CAXBHV010000533.1:0-5544 GCA_963974855.1 uncultured Rhodopirellula sp.
TGTAGCCCTACCTTTTCCGATGATGATCTTGGCTTTGTCAAGGAGGATCTGCGGGGCGGTGAGAATTGGGCCATCCTGATCGGCGTGAACTACACCAGTCGCCAAGAGGAGCTGCGTGACGGCGGTGATCTGCTGAGTCGTGACGCCTTACCCGCCTTGTCCAATGCCGCCAACGATGCGTTGGCAATTGCCGACATCTTGACCAATTATTACGACTATGACAAAGATCGCGTCATTGTCTTAACGGACGATAAGGGAACCGACGTCGAGCGGCTGCCCACAAAATCGAATATCTCGCGTGAGTTGTTGCGTCTCAGCAAGGATGCAAACGAAGATGACACGGTGTTTTTCTTTTTTGCAGGTCACGGCATCAAGTTACGTTCGCAATCGACCAGCGGAAATAATGTTGCGATGCTTGCGATGGATGTCGAACTGAAAGAAGGTGAGCCGATTGGCAATTTGTTTGGATTGCCTTTCGGTTTGATCGACGACCTCGGTCGGATCAAGGCTAAGCAAAAACTGCTGGTACTTGATTGTTGCCACTCGGGTGAAATATTTAATCAGCATCGTGCATCCACGACCTTCCAGCCACCGAGCGGCGGAAGTGGACGTACAGATGAAAACCTGCTCAACGCCCCCGCGTTTCAAGCAATGGCCTCATGTCGTGCCAGTCAGCTTGCATCCGACGGTCGCGATGGCAACTCCAAATTCACTTCGGCATTCTTACATGGTCTGCGGCGGATTCCAGCGCAGAATCAAAAGCAAGTTGTCACAGCTCATGCCCTACTAAAGCATCTGGAAGGTTACTTTGATCCCAGCCAACGGCCTGATTGTCGTAACCTTGTTGAACAGAATGGAGATGCTGGTGAGTTCTCGTTCAAACCGCGACCAGAGGCTGACTTTAGGAAGTTTCTCGTTGAAGAATTGGAGGAGGCGTACTTGCGCAGCATGGTGGTCAGCCGCCAGGGCAGTTGGTGGTTTCAAGAATGTCCATGGTTCATCCCCAGCATCCGGGCGGAAATGGTTCAAGTTTACGACAGCTATCAAGTCGTTGCTCGTGGAAATGAGGTCGCTGATTTATTGGATGCCGAGAGTTTGCGATTGGCTGCGGATGCCGCGCTACGCCAACTCAAGGAAGGCGAAAGCGAAATCGCACGTTTGCGCCGTAAACACGCGTCGCTGTTGCTCGACGCCGACAGTGGTAAAAAGCTAAGTGAAGCGTTGTCGGAAATTGAATCCGACCTTGAGCCACTGTTACCCAAAAGCTTGTCGGTCGAGGCATCTCGTGGAATTGCTCCCAAAGTTGCTCCGGCCAACAGCATGGACAAGGACTTGCAAGCTGCTGATGTTCACTTATTGGCTGTCGTCAAGCATTCGCTCAGCCAAGTTGATGCTGATAAGATCTACAGACAAGCTCTTCGAATGTACGACCACGAGATGCTTCCAACCGTAGCGCAGTTGAACAAGGTCTCAACTAATAATGAAGAGAAGGTGTTTAATTACTCATTACAGATTCTCAAAGCCCTCTGCCGAGTTGACTATGCCGAGTTTCTTCAACGTGAACTGAAACAGCACAAGCCAGCAGCGGAACAGTATCAGCAAGCTCGTCGCGAAATCGAACAACTCACGTTCGATGGCAAGCAGAAAGGCTACGCTGATTTCTTTATGGCGTTCACGCTTTGCAGTGAAGCAGATGCCTGGATCGGCATCAACCGCTGGAAACAAGCCGATGCGTTGCTCGATGAAGCAAAAGAGCTCGCGAAACCGAAGCTCAATGGCCTCACGTCGCCAGTAGCAGGCCATTTTCTCGAAGCTCACATCTACCGGCGAAACGCCTGGTGCAAGATGATGCAGTGGAAGATTGATGATGCAGTGTGTTCCTTCCACACGTCCAACCAAATCCTTTTGAATCGCATGAGTGGTACGAGCGGTGATGACTCCAGCACGCTCCCATCCAACGACGAAATGTCCTGTGTCGATGTGTTAGTCGCCAACAAACGTGTGTTCGACGAGTCGCGAGACTACTCATCCAAGGTTGCCTACCTGCACAACCTCCATGGAATCGCGATGGGAATACGCTTCCAAGGCGAAACGGCGCGTGCTGCCACGGAATATCGAATACTCACCGATCGCGTTGAGTCTGCGTTCGGCCAGTTTCGTAGTGATTCTGCAGACGCAGCGATTGAGAATCAGTTCATCGGGCGCACAATCAATACGCAAGAGCGACTTGGTGATTGTAATTTGTTTGGCGATCCCGACGTGCGAGACTTGAAGGAGGCCCTGGATGACTATCGCCGCGCGATGATGCGTGTGCACTTGCTACGCGACTCGGCTCGCGATCAAACCACGGCAGTTCTACTTTACAAACAAGCGTTGGCGCTTAGTCTCCCTTCGTCATTCACCGACCACGAACTTGCCAACCAAATGTGTGAGGTTGCCGACAAGATCTATTTGCCACGAAAAGACAAAGCGGGCGGGTTGTTGGATGCCCTCGGAACGCTGACCACGTTATGCGTTCGAGCTTGCGAGCAGTCCGCGAAGGCGAAGTCGACAAGCGGCAGTGAACTAACGGCCCAGAACGATTTGCGTGAGTGTATCCTCGCATACCGCGATAAAGTCGGCACAACACCGCATCGCGATCAGCTTGAACTTTGTCTTTTCGCATCGGACGTCTTGCTGAAACATGCTGGCAGTCGCAGCAAATACCAGACACTCGCAGATGCTGACCTGCTGCTGAGTTTTTGTAGGATTGCATTGGACTCTTATCAAGCGTCAGGCAATGATGACCCTGAGCAAGACAATCAGGTATCTGATGCGGTCAAATATCTGAGACCCTATTTCGATACGGCGATGAACGCGAAGATGAAGTTAGGCGACGCCCAAGTCAAAGAGATGTTACAGATCCAGGCCGAAGCGACGCTTGGCAAGCTCGATATCAAAGACAGTGAAGTCAAACCGATCTTGGCGGTTTACACCCTCGATGGCAAGCCTTACCTATTGGTCGACATTCCATTCAGCGTTAGTCGTTGCGTCCCCTTGGCTGAATCGTACTATAACGTCCAAATGGTCCGCGACGCATGTCAGTCCACAAAGAAGTTGCCGCTGCCGGATGATATCTACGATGCGTTGTCAGGTTGGATGAAACAAAATCCTTCTGCTTCACTCTCGTCCTCTGTTGACTGCCGCTGGCGTGATTCAGTACGCGGTTTTCATGCACGCCAAGCAATGCCACGGACTCTCGTTGACTCAACGACTGGCGAAGAAACGACGGTCGTTGAAACGGCGTCTCGAGACACTACTTTTCCATTCGAGCTTCAACGCCCGTAAACAGCAGCGACTTCGGCCGGCGAGTCATTACTGTTGGCTGAACGTCAGACCTCGTAGGCTATCGTCGCCGCTGTTGTCCACCACGGCATCCAAACCTCCGGTCAAGACAAATCCATCGACTCGGGCACGCGCCTGTGCCAGTTGCACCTGCGAGGTCAAAAATGCGAGGTTCGTATCGAAGTAGGTTCGGCGTGCCACAAGAACTTGTACAAAGCTGGTTTCGCCCGCCTTGTAAGCCAGTTCGGCCAGTTCCAAACCTTCCTTGGCATTAGGCAGAATGTCGCTGGAGTACTGATCGACGGCGGCCAGTGATGAATCGTAGTCTCCCGAAACGGCGGCCAAGCGAGCCTTGATGGCGTTTTCGATTCGCTCGACTTCTCGCGAAGCTCGCACATATTCAGCTCGTGCCGCCGAAATATTGCCTTGGTTCCTGTTGAAAACGGGAATTGGAGCGCCAACCTGTAGGTTAATGAGTCCCGAGCCAGTGCCATTGTCGACACCAGCAGCGAACTGAACATCCAAGTTTGGAATCGGTTGAACATTTTGTCGACAGAGGTTTGCTTTCGCTCGCGTAACTCGTGCTTGTGCCGCTTGCACTTCGGGGCTGGATGCGATCATAGTGGACGCGACACTCGGCCAATCCAAAGTCGATTCCGCTTCTGGCAACACGCCTTGCAGCCGCGTTGGAGTCATGTCAGGATCACCCGCCAGTGCTGCTAATTGCCGCCAAGCTGCTTCGTAGCGAACTTGGGCCTGACGCAGTGTCAAGTCAATCTCGTTCTTTTGCACGTTGGCTTGGACGACTTCTAGCTGCGAGCCTTCTTTCGCTTCTTTGAGTTGCTCAGCTAAATCGACTCCCTTGTCAGCGACCGACTGGAAGTCACGGATCAAATTCACACGTTGCTGCGCAGCTAAGGCATCGTAGAAGGTGATGCGAATGTCAGTCACGATGCGGTATTTCTGGGCTTCGAGCTGCATAAGCTGAGCACGCAACGCTTCGTTGAGCACGGCGCGGTTCAACGCCAATTTATCGCCGGTAATGATCGTTTGCGAGATGAACACCGTGTGCTGATCGGTGCCTTGGTCGGCGATCTGAGTGCCGTTGTAACCGACCATCGGGTTGGCACGTAGACCGACTTGGGTTTTGAAACCAGCGGCTTTTTGCGTTGTTGCAACGAGTTCAGCGATCGTCGGATTGTTCGCCAAAGCAATCGACTCGATCGCTTCGAGCGTTAACCCCACGGGCTGTTCGCTGAGGTAGTAATCATTACTGGTGGAGAATGGTTCAACTGCAACTTCGTTGAGCGACTGTTCGGGCGAATCCAACTCTATTATGCCTCGCAAGGAACCGTTGGCCCGCCCAGCGAAATCATCTTCTTCCGTTGCAACAAGTTTGTCACCGTTCGACTTGTCGTTGTACGCGACCGTCATCACGGGTGCGGCAACTATGGCTGCTGCCGGTGTTGAAGCAACGTTCGTTTGCGTCGATCGGTGCGTTGCGGAATTGTGAGCCGATGTCGCAACGTAATTACCAATACTCTGGCAACCTGCCGTGAAACTCATCGCTGAGCCCATTGTCAATGTCATGCTCAAAGCCGCACGCAACCGCCGACGCCGCGATTGACGAGAACGATTGCTGGTCGGTTGTGTTGTGATCACCGTGTTTTCCTCCGTGAAAAATAAGACCAGCCGGAGTTTTCGATCGGTTCAGCATGAGTGAGATATTGCGTCGAACCGTTGCAGTCGGACCTTCTCCATCGCATTCGAGTCCGGTGGTGACGGTTGTGCGGAAGAAACCCGCAGAAGGTTGTCCAGCATGTGACCGCGATTCATCCAACTCCATTCCAGCCGACGATAGTCCAAGGGCAGTCCCAGAGTGTCACGAAGAAGGGCTAGGTCTCCTAAGAACCGTCGAGCCCATCTTTTCGCACTATGTCACGAAGCGTGCCGCGATGAATGCCGAGACGCTCGGCCGCATTGGCTCGGTTGCTGCTGTATGCCTCCAGGACGAGACGAAGCAGTGTCGGCTCGATCAACGAAGTTTCGCGTCGTGCAAATTCGTTTCCTGTTCCTGAGCGTTCTCCCCGAGCCAAATTAATTCGGCTTGAAAAGACGTTTCCGGATTGGACTGTTGTGCGACGCCAGCGGTTTGCGGTTCAGGCACGTCGCCGATCTCGTCGAGCAAGACTTTCTCGCCTTCCGCTTTCTTGAACAAGC
>CAXBHV010000534.1:0-5540 GCA_963974855.1 uncultured Rhodopirellula sp.
ACAGCGGTCGGTGTATCAACCGAGGCCGGCTGAATCGGTTGCGGCATTCTTGGGATGGTCGACGGTGGAGCAACCGTTTCGAACGTCCCGGTTGAATTAGACACTGCATTGGATGCGGTAAACGCTGGGATCGAAGGCGACATTGAGGCTTGGATCACAGCGGGGCCATCTCGACGTTCGGCAACGCGTTGGTACTGTTGAACACGCTCGGCAAGCAATCGTGCACGCCCTGCGACAACCGAGTCAGGGTTTGAAACGGAGATTTGATGCGCAGCGTTGGCAACTGGTGCCATCTCGGCCGCGGACGCACTGGCCGCCATCAGACGCGAAAAGATCAAGCTTAATCGCTCGGCATCCGCGGCGCGAACTTCGGTTTCGATTGCGGCGATCGCCGATGACGATACGTAGCGAGTCGCCGGAGCGGGTGGGGCTGGAATCGGTGATGCATATCGACTCGGTGTTGCAACCGGAGGAGTCACTGGTTGGATATTCGCAACTTGTTGGATTGGATTGGCTGCGTTGTTTCGACCACGCATGGAACCGGCAACCCAATTCGCTTCGACGCCCGACGCGGCTTCGCCGGGAGCATCGCCGTCGGGCGAGGATCGCTCAAGCAAGCCGCCTCCGATTTGACGAATTCCGGCATCGATATCCGACAGTCTGGGACGCCCGATAAATTCAACCGACGCCAGCAGGCCGCGTTTGGACATCGCTTCGGTGACGGTTTCGGCTTGGGCTGAGTCGCGTGCCTGACGCTCGGCGGAACTGGATCGCCACTCTTCGTTGACACCACTGCCGATGGCATCGGGTGCTGGGCTAGCGTCGCGTGCCAGGGGCGCCTCTCGCAACGGCGGCGTGTCTCCGGTTGCGACAGGCGAAAGCGTTGTGGATGAGGCGGACTGAGTGTCGTTTGCGTAAGAGTCCGATTGTTTCGTTGTGGCGGCGTCGTGTGACATCGCCGAGGGCGACTGCTGCAGCGCGACTTGTTGATTTTGTGGTTGACGCCGGCTAGATGAATCCGTTGGCAAGCGGTCTCGTCCCGAGAACGAGTCCGATGCTTCGGTTGCGGTTGCGACATTGTCGCGTTTACGGATGGTCTCGCCCGGGAAAAACTCAACGCTTTTCGTCTCTTTGCGGATGGCTTGTACCAGTTGTTCGGCGCTTTCAGCGATTTGACTTTGATGAACCCAACGGAATTCGCCCGAGGGAGGCACGATGCGATACCACAGGCGTGGCCCGTCTGCTCCTTCGCGTTCGCCTTTTCCGATGACGGTCACAGGTTCGCCAGTGGCCAGTTGGACCTGCCATCGAAATTGACGTGCTCGTCCCAAGTGAGTGCCAATCCACGCGACCGTGCGGTCTTCGGTGACGACGGCGGTGTCGCCGTCATTAGCAATCTCGACTGCGTCCGCTGGCACCCAGCAAAAACTTTCGTCGGGAGGGCGGACACCAAGCCAACCGTCGGCGGTTTCAACATAGACCTCAAGCTCTTGCCCGTAACGCAACGGGTCGGTTCGGTAATGTTCGTCCGATGGACCGCACCGCGCGTACGCTTCGTCTTCGGCAACAAAGACAACATACGGATCGGAAGCCAAGCTGCCGTCATCCGCCTGTAGCGATGTCCAATTCGCAACGCAAGCAATCGCAATCGGTGCGAATACGCTTAGCCAGCTAGCATTTATTGGCGAGCCCATGAGAACGATTTCTCTTTACACGAATCAAAATTTCAGGAATCTGTTGACTCGTTGTTAGCGATTCCGCGGCATTGAGGACAAGAGGAATCTTTTTTGGTGGGATGTTTTTGAACGTGGCCGGCTGACTTCGATTTAATTTGGCGGTTACCCCTCTTGGCGTCTCTTGTTGAAATTGTGTAATGGGTATGCTGTTGGTGGGCACGAAGCACCCCGCCTTCATTAATACACACCGTTAGTAAACCTAACACCGGTGGCTGGGTTGGCCACATTGCCGAAGCCATCGCGAGGACTTTCGTCATGTCGATTCTGATTAGCTGCGAAATGGGAGGCGATCGAGTGCCTTTGTGGCTGGTGCGAGAATCATTGGCAGCACCCCAGCCAACGTCACCCCAGCCGACCTCGATTTGCGACGATTTCACGGGTGTTTCGCAGGAGCGACAAGCTCAGACGGCATTGAGTTCCATTCAATTCGTGCCTGGAAAATTACCAGAGCGGTTGTCCGGAGACGCGGCTGCAAAGTATGTCGCCCGTCGGATGGCAGCGATGCTACAAGTTCCGCTGATCGAAAACAAATACACAGCTGATTTGATCGACGTCACTCGATCGGCACGCCATCGCAGCGTGATGCCCTCGGCGGTTCGCCAATGGGATTCGGAAAAACGAGACCGGTTGCTGACCGAGGTGCATGCCGAGTACCGAAACAAAATACAGCTAGCGATCCAACAACAATCGCGACAACACGGATTTACGATCCATCTTTCGGTTCGGTCGTTTGCCTCGTTAAGTGACGGCCGCCAGCGACGCACCGATGTTGGTTTGCTGTACGATCCATCGCGAGAAGACGAGTTGGCGTTCTGTCTCGATTGGATGGACGAGATGTACGAGTCAGTCCCAATGATCCGTGTACGCCGCAATTACCCTCGCCGCGGGACGACCGAAAGTTTGGTGACGGCGATGCGAAGCCACTTTCCGGCGGACCGCTATATCGGAGTCGAATTGCTCGTCAACCGAGCTTGGGCGGGGCGACGAGTGTCGCTGCGAGATCAAGCAATCGAAGGAATTTGCAAATCGCTAAACGACGTGCTGGAGTTTCAGGCGGCGGATGCGGCCTAGGCAGGGCCTCTACAGCATTCCTACTTTTGATGTAGCGATCGTCGCCACACGGTGGACCACGTTCTGGCGAACCTAGCTACGGCTTGATTCCCTTCCTTCGACAAAACGCTCTAGGCAATACGCGAGCCGTTTTGGCAGCGAATTTCGCCCAAATTCGCATGTATCCACTTCGCTTGGCAAATGGCTTGGCGAGACCGCTTGGTGAGTCGGAATAGCTCAATCATTTCGTTTCCCCAGTAAACCGAAAGGCACTGATTGGCTTTGTTTTGCAGCTCGACACGCCTTTTTTGCGTCCATTGCAGCCAATTGCGGCGTCCCGCGGTGCCAAAGTGACTCTATTGACGCTAACTCATTATGATTTCTATACTTCAGCGCCTCGGTTGCTCGGCGTTCTATGCCCACAGCCCCGAATGTATCGATGACACATCATTCTGCGTGTCAATTCAATCCAAATAAGACGAAGTGATGAACAGCGAACGCCGACACGAATTGCAAGAAAACATCCTCGCCAACTATCTCGCGCGAATCAATCAATCGATCGAGCCGTATTCGCGTCCCATCGGAATCGGTGTCGCTGCGTTGCTGATCGGAGGAATCGGTTACGCAATTTACAACAGCAAAGTCAGCGAAGACCGCAGTCAAGCCACCTTCGAGCTGCTGATGCAGCAATCGGGCTCGGCAGACCCTGAAGGTCTAGCGTCGGTCAGCGTAAAGTACCCGAATACCCCAGCCGCCGCATGGGCCCACCTCTACCAAGGCAGCGCCTTGCTGGCTCAGGGCACGCGGTCGCTGTACGTCAACCGCATGGACGCTGAAGACCAATTAAAGGGAGCGAGTAAAGCTTTCCGAAACGCACTCTCCGAAGGCAAGAACGAGTTGTTGCTCTCCCGTGCTCATTTCGGGATCGCCCGCAGCGAAGAAGCCCTTGGTGAGCTCGATAAAGCAATCGCGGCCTACAAAGAATGTGCCCAGATCGCCGAATCCGACGAAATGGTTAAAGCGTGCGAAGAACGAATCGCCGCATTGTCCAAAGACGACACCAAGGACTTTTTGGTCTGGTTCAAGGACCAAGATTTCTCGCCAAGCGACCCATCCGCTCCACCATCGCTGCCAAGTGGCGCGATGTTGCCTGAAATGCCCGATTTGGATCTACCCGATCTCGGCGGTTCCAGCGACAAAGAGCCGGGCGACGGGCTGAATCTTCCCGAAGACAAACCAGAAGCGGAAATGAAGGAAGAGGCGAAGGAGACCGCTGGCGAAGAAGCGGCTACGGAAGAAAAGTCTGCTACGGAAGAAAAGGCTGTCGTTGAAGAGAAACCGGCAGTGGTAGAAAAGCCAGCAGACAAAGAAAAACCAGCGGCTGAAGAAAAACCTGCGCCCGACGGCGACACGGAGCTGAATCCGCCTGCCAAGAATACCGAGGAAGCGAAGCCAGAGGCGTCGAGCGACGTGAAGGAAGCTGCGGAGACGCCGGAAGTCACCGAAGAGAACAAAGCACCGGACGCGGACAAAGCAAAGCCTGAGTCTGACGCCAAGTGAGAAAAGACTCTCCTGACGACGAAGTTATCCTCGGTCCCGAAGTGTCGGACACCGATGAGGTCGGCGACGACCTTGATGGCGATGATGCTGGCAGTGAGATCCGGATTGGCGACGAGGTTTTTCGTGACATCGTCGTTCCGGAATCCGCCTCGGGGCAACGGATCGACTATTTTTTGACGCAAGCCTGTGACGGTTTCAGCCGGACTCAGATCACGCAAGCGATCCAGGCGGAGGGTGCAACGTTAGACGGACGGACGGTCCGGCCAAGTTTTCGTATTCAGTCGAGCCAGCGAATTCGTTTTCGCATGCCAGAGCCCGCGATCGATGACACCGTTCCTGAGAACATTCCGTTGGACGTGTTGTACGAGGACGACGGGCTCGTCGTTGTCAATAAACCGCCTGGGATGGTCGTTCACCCTGCACGCGGAAACTGGACTGGCACGCTGACCAGCGCGTTAGCGTTTCGCTTTCAGTCGCTGTCGGATGTCGGTGGGCCAACACGGCCTGGGATTGTGCATCGACTTGACCGTGACACCAGCGGTGTGATTGTGGTTGCCAAGACCAACTCGGTTCACATTCATTTGTCGGAGCAGTTCGCCAATCGCGAAGTCGAGAAAGAGTATTTTGCGATCACGGCGGCCCGCATTGATCGCGACCGCGACATCATTGATATGCCGATTGGTCGCCATCCGTACCAGCGGGACAAAATGGCGATCCGCGAGCATCACGAAACCAGCAAGCCTGCGTCGACGTTCTACGAAGTGATCAGCCGCCATGGCCGCTTTACGCAAGTTCGTGTGAAGCCCAAGACCGGTCGCACGCATCAAATCCGAGTGCACTTGTCGCATCTTCGTGCTGCGATCCTATGCGATCGTCTGTACGCCGGACACGCCGAAGTCACGATGGGCATGTTGACCGGCACGCACGATGCCACCAAGGACACGGTGTTGTTGGACAGGCAAGCGCTGCATGCTCGCAAGTTGACGTTCCAGCATCCGCAGAGCGGCAAGTCCATGACGTTCGAGGCGCCGTTGCCTGCGGACATCATGCGAGTGATCAACGTGCTCGAGCAGCTTCCGTAGCCAATGTGGGATAGGCTTCCAGCCAATTCCGTTCGGCACGATATTTGCGACCTCTTGAATTTAACTTTCCTCAAAGTTTGGCACAGCATTTGCGCCAGCACGATAGCCTGAT
>CAXBHV010000535.1:0-5535 GCA_963974855.1 uncultured Rhodopirellula sp.
TGGACGCGGGCCGATGTCACATAGCTCGACCAAGTAACCAAACGCACGATTCGCATCGTACTGAGCCGGAATCGGCCGCGCCGATGGGCTTTCGATCCCCTCGGAACCGCGATCAAACCATCCCAACCCCATTCCAATAACGAGCAAGACGATGATCAATCCAAAAACCACAATGATGCCAAACAGCATCGATCGCAATAAGGCATCGGAGTGGGGTGCTGGGACTTTCACATTGCCCGTATTTTTGGCTGAGGTCACTTCCTGATGATCCTGTGATGAAGTTTTGACGTGTGGTTTCGATGAAACATCGCCTGCGGATTGACTGCTTGCTGTGCGTTGTCGAACGTTGGCATGAGAAGTATCGACCATCAATTGAATTCGTTTCGTGTGATTTGGTGAAGGGGCGGCGGCGTGACACAGCTATTCGGGCGGCAACGCAGACACTCGCCTATTGTTGCGAATCAAGCGGAAATGACCTACGGGGAATGATACCGCTTCCCAATTTTTTCGCTGACACCGTTGAAAATAAGGTTGCCCAAACAGGCCTGCTGCACGACAAAGATCTGCTTCGGTACGATTTTGCCGCCAAACACGCTAAATTGAGACAAACTGATTCCGTTTGACCGCCATTTTCCCGAACGAGACACTGCTTTGCCGGACATTCGTTTCCGAGGTCAGCTGCGACCGTCACAAATCGAGGTCGCCCGGATCGCGAGCGAGCAACTCGCGATGGGAAAGCGACGGCTGCATATCGTCGCTCCGCCTGGCAGTGGAAAAACCGTCATGGGCCTTTATATCTGGGCCGAACTGGTGGGTAAACCTGCGTTGGTCCTTTCACCTAATTCTGCGATCCAGGCTCAGTGGGCTGCACGGACTGAATTGTTCGAGCATCGGCATGGCATGGATCTCGCACCGCTGATCAGCACCGATGCACAAATGCCGGGATTATTAACGTCGCTAACTTACCAATCGGTAACGCTGCCTGCGCGAGCAACCGATTTTACGGCCGCACGGGCAACCGATCTGTGGGCTCAAACACTGATCGATAAAAACCAAGCCGCTAGCGAACAAGAAGCGGATGATTGGATCGACGGGTTACGCGATCACAATCCCAACTTTTACAACGAGCGGTTGGCGTATTTCCGTAAACAAATCCGCGAAGAGGACGCGATCGGCGGTCGTGCAATGACGCTGTTGCATCGCACGTCGCTCGATGCATTGGTGCGACTGCGTGATTACGGAGTCGGGTTGCTGATCCTGGACGAGTGCCATCACTTGCTGGGACATTGGGGCCGCGTCTTGGCCGAAGTCAGCGAATACCTGAACGGCCCCGTGATCGTGGGATTGACCGCGACGCCTCCGGATCGTGAGGGAAAGAAACGCGAAGACACCCAGCGTTACGATCATTTCTTTGGCAAGATCGATTTCGAGGTTCCGGTGCCAGCCGTTGTCAAAGATGGTTACTTGGCTCCCTACCAAGACCTTGCTTATTTCGTTCGTCCCAGCGAGAAGGAGCTCGAATTCATCGCCTCGGTCGATCAACAATTCAGCAAACTGGTCAATGAACTTTGCCAACCCTGTGCAATTTCGGCCGAGCCTGGTTCGTTGATCCTGCGACCACCGGAATCACTGATCGACTGGATTGTCCGCGTGCTGCGAGACAAACAGCTTCCCACTCGCCAAGCGTCGCAGTGGCGACAATTCTTGGCTGCGGATCCTCGCTTTGTGACGGCGGCGGTTTGGTTTCTGAAGTCCCAAAAACTGGCACTTCCCGAGGGAGTTCCTGAATTATTACCAAGCGACGAAACCGAGGAAGAGCAATGGGTCATTTTGATCGATCGCTACACGCGTCATTATCTTCGACGCTCGCCGCACCGTGGCGACCATGAAATGGCTACGTGTGCAGTCGATCGTTTGCGTATGCTCGGTGTGCAAATCACTGACTCGGGGCCGCGAGCGTGTGCGTCACCGGTCTCACGCGTGATTGCTTATACGCGAAACAAGACGCGAGCCGTTGTGCCTATTCTTCGTCACGAAGCGGATATTCTCGGTACAGATCTTCGCGCCGTCGTGATCGCCGACTTCGAGAAAACATCGGCAATCAACTCGGAAGTCGCCCACCTACTGGACGAAGAAGCGGGCGGGGCAGTGGCCGCGTTTCGGATACTGTTGGACGATCCCGAAACGAACAAACTTGATCCGGTGTTGGTTACGGGTTCTTCCGTGTTAGTCGACACCGATCTACTGGAACGGGTCATGAGCGAAGCCAACGCATGGCTGCGAGAACGGTCCATTCAAGTCGAGCTTTCGTCAGAAACGCAAGGAATGTTTCACGAGCTGAATGGCCGAGGCAGCGATTGGTGCCCGCGAGTTTACGTGGAATTAATGACGGAACTGTTTCAGCGCGGAACGACGCGATGTTTGGTTGGCACTCGAGGATTGTTGGGCGAAGGATGGGACGCCAACTCCGTCAACGTGCTTGTGGATTTATCGACCACCACCACGTCGATGACCGTCAACCAATTGCGTGGCCGATCACTTCGTCTTGATCCCAAACAACCTCGTAAACTCGCCAATAACTGGGACGTCGTCTGCATCGCCCCCGAGTTCCGCAAAGGGTTAGATGATTACCGTCGCTTTTTGCGAAAACATGAAACGATCTTTGGGCTTTGTGATGATGGAGCGATTGAAAAGGGCGTCGGTCATGTGCACGCCGCTTTCACCGAACTGAAACCCGAACTTGTCGAAGGGAGTGTTGCTGATTTGAACACCGACATGTTCGTTCGCGCGGGCAAACGCGGTGACGCATACCAGCTGTGGCAGATTGGGAAACCTTTTGGCGGCCAAGCGATCCGTGCGATCGAGTTCGCATCGCATCGAGCCAATTTTGCTGTGGGATACCCACCATTTGCAAACGTCAACGTGCCCTGGGATCGAATCCGATTGGTTTCTGCGATCAGCGAAGTCGTTCTCGACTCATTGCGAGAGACTTCACAAATTTCCAGCGAGTCAACGGTGCAGATCAACCAGCGAGACGGTGGCTATGTGCGAGTCTATTTGGACAACGCCACCGATGCCGAATCCAAAATTTTTGCGACTGCCGTTCGCGAAACCCTCAGCCCACTGTCGAGTCCGCGCTACGTCATCCCACGCTCGATTGATGTGCCTGTGGACACCTTTGTCAATCGATGGTTGCCGAAGATGATCCGGCCGTGGTTAGAGCGCCGCGATCGAAAACAATGCATGCTGCATGCCGTCCCCAGCACGCTCGCATCCAAACGCGAACGGGTCACCGTTTTCGAGAAACATTGGAATGCAAAAATCAGTCCCGGCAAAGCGATCTTTGTCAAAAACCCGCAGGGCGAACAGCTGGTTATCGACGCGATCCGCAATGATGTCACCCCCGCAACCATCGTTCACGAAAAAGAATTGTTTTCGTAAGGCCTGATTGGCGTGCCGCTCAGCAGATCTCACTTCGTCAAAAAACGATGTGAGACGCTAGGCTGACCGAAATCGTCCACAAATGCCCCAGCATGCAGTCGGGGATCCCGATCGAACGAGCCAGAGCCGAGGCCGACGCAATCGACGTTGAAATGATGACATTACGCCTGCAGTAATCGAACGGCCTGGAAGCAACGTAATCCGAAATTCTCAGCAACACGTATCAAATCCGGCTCGCGTTTCATCCGCGATTGGATAATGATAGAGCTGGACCGACAACGACCAATATCGTTTTGCGGCATAATGTATGTCTGACATTTTTTCACGCCAGCGGGTTTGATATGGGATTTCAGAATCAAGATTTATCTACGATGAATTGTTCACTGCAACCCGATAGCAAAGAAGTGCGTTGGTGCAGTTCATTGCCCGCCGAGTCAACAGATTCGCTTGATCAGTTGCTTTTTCATAATCCAAACCAGGGTATATGGAATGAGTTTCTCGAGGCGACCATCGCGCGTGTCGGTTCACCTGTGATTCATACACGCAGTGACGGCCGCATCTTTATCGAACTTGAAACACCGGGTGCGGTTCAGTCACTTGTCGCCGTCTTCGATTCCGAGCCCGTTGGTGCCGTAGTGTACTCGCGAATGAACGAATCATTGCGAGTGTTGTTTCTCGCAGTACACGAGGAGTGGACCTTGGTAAATCGTGGCAGCGATGCCATTTTCTTCCAGGTGATCGACCGACTCGATTCGATCGCCCAGCGGATTGCTGGCATTCAAAACGTCGTGTTCTTTCCTGGCAGTGAGCGAGAGTTACGTTTTAAGGTAAAAAAACGCAACGGAAAATCGTAGGTTGATCCCGCTATTCAGCGAAGCCGCTTGCAAGGAATGATTCGTCGTCACGACTTGCATCTCACGTCACCCTTCGACTGTCGCATCTTTTTGTTTGCCGCGCAGTTGTGAGCCGACGGTGCTAGCCTGTGCGACTCACAAAATCAGACGGTCAAACTACAACATCCGCGAGCAATTGGATCTGATCTCCTACAGCTTCGATTGCAGGCTGAGTCCCTGGTTCGTTTTCCGAAAGATTTACGTTTTGCGACACTGAGCTTTCAGGTGTGACACCAAAATCAGCCGCCAGACGATCGCTTGCTTCTTCATCTGGGTCGGGCAAGTCATCGCGATCCTCCCAGTGCGAAAAAACTTTATCTGCGGCCTCGGCCTTCACATCCAACGCTATCGGGTCCGAGTTGGTCTGGAACCCAAGAGCGTTGACAACCACCAAGGCATCGAGCGCCGACACCGCTCCGTCATTGTTTACATCGACCGACATTCTCGACTCTCCCGATGCCATGCGGGAATCATATTGGGTATTCAATGTGTTGATGACAATGAGTGCATCCAGGGCACTCACAGCCCCATCATGATTGACGTCTGGAGCCAATGTCTCATTGTGCAGCGGTGCCTGGACAATCGGCTGAAAAAACGAAGCCGCCTGGACGTCTCCAACTTCTTGCGTTGCCAAAACAAGGGAGAGTTCCGTAGCAGAACTTTGAATGAGCGTCGCAGTAATCGGCAAATCACTCGGGTGTGTATTGACAACCTGTGTCACGTCGGGCAACGGCCCATTGATTGACTTGAAAGTGACGACTCTTGGAATTTCGACTGGCGGCGGATCCGTCGAAAACTCCGAAAGGGCACTCCCGTTCAAGTCAACGACAAATGTAGATCCGGCCGGGAATTCGATGTTTCCATTTGACTCAAGTAATGTCGTCGCGGCCTGGGGATCTGTCAGATGCAAGGTAATGTTCCATGGGCCACCGGACGTAACCACCTTTCCCTTCAACAACACGATGCCTCGATGGTCCAGCGTTATCGCACCACCGTTTGTTTGTAGAATTGCACCTGTATCGGCCGTGTTAAACGACTGAGCCCCCTGCGATAAGAAGTTTCCACCTCCCGTCGTGACGGTTTCGCCAACTTGCACCACTCCCTGATGTCGCAGTTCAAGATCACCACCCTCCGTGGAGATCGAGGCATAATTATCGGAGGTGAAAGCATTGCCTGCTGACGTCAAGACTCCTCCGTTGGT
>CAXBHV010000536.1:0-5531 GCA_963974855.1 uncultured Rhodopirellula sp.
AGTTACTCAGGCGGGATTCACACCCGCTAGTCTTCAAGACCTTGCCAGTCCGCACGTTCACGGTTCGGTTATCCCCCCTACTGGATATGGTGCAAGCTGAGTCGATTGCCCACAGCGTTTAATGTAGTCGCGAGAAATTTCGCGAACCAATTCATACGATATTGGGTTTGATGATGTGTGTTGCACGAAGACCAAGGTACGATTTTGAATCCACGCTTCTCCTTGCGCCATCAGATTGGTACGGTCGGGTGATTCAGAAATGAAACAGTACGTCAGTACTTCGTCAACTGCAAATAGTCCGTTTCTAATTATAGCAGTTTTTACGGACAATGGCACAATCGTTGTACTATTCGCCGGATTCGTCCAAACGGCTTTTCCCTCGGGGAAGATTTCTAGTGCGGTGTCAGTGTAGAACTCGAGATCGGTAACTTTGTCATTCGTAAGCGTCGCAAACGAGAGCAGATCGCTGGACTTTCGGTTTTTGAATACGGACCAACGGTACGGAATAATCGTTTGTGCTGCTTCTCGCTTTGGATCAGGTTGAATTTCCCAATCGGATCCAAGGATTGGTTCCGCTGGGAGATGTTTTGAATCATCGGCAGCGATCCTGGGCGTGAGAACGCACATTGAGAGTAGCAAAATGGCGATGGGTATTGGCGAGTTTTTTAGCATGGATTTCAGTCGGAGAACGAATTGCGATAACCGAGTCGCGGGAATTGATTGTCCAGTGCCAAGTCGCCCGGCTACCGCGACTTCGGTTGATCGCATGGTTCGCCATCGATGCTCGTAACGACACCGACGATACGTGACCTGAATGTGTTGAAGTCTAGTGCGTAAACGACGGGGAAAACTTTTGTTTCTCCGGACTCGCTGGGGATTGCAATAAAGCGTCCAGTTTCATACGCGGTCATCGTCCACTCCTCGCCATCTAGACTTTCAGGTTTGGATGGCATTGCGTTTGTTCGTATTGGGACCGCTGTGTGATCGCTTGTGGGCCACTTCAGAAACTCTGCTTCGATCTGGTCATGCCCAACCTCAACGCTCTCGGCGAGTTGTTTTCCGTCTACCTCAAAAACGACAAATCGAACAGGGGATCGCATGTAATTTGGCACACGCGACACTTCTTGCACTTTCCAGCGACCACGTAATTGAAGTTTCGTCGCGAGCGGTTTACCCAGCCGTCCTACGAGAGTGACTGATTTCCCAATTTTATTCCCTATGTCATCGACGCGTATCACAACGTGCGGAATCGGCGACGGTTGTGGCGAGACGACGGGCGTGACCGGAACAGGTCTCATTTTGCTCGCTTCCGGTGGGATCGTCGAAGGCGGTTCCGCACCTGCGATATTGCTCACTACATTTGCAAGCGATGCTAGAAGCAAGCAAACCATAAGTTGTCTCATAAATTGCTCCGACCGGGCGAACGACAGTCATCACCGAGAACCGCCAATGTGTTTTCCATTAGTAAACGCGCCAAGCGGTCCTTCGGTGGATGACATGGTTATCCCTCGTTTTCTGCAGACCCATCGTCGGGATTGAAGGTGTATACGTTCTCGCCCAACTGCATCACGGTGGGAATTCCCATCTCGATCAATTGCATTGCGAAGTTCTCGATCGGAGGAGTTGTTGCTGGATTGTAGCCAACGTAAACATCGATACGACCGTAAAATTGAAGGTGCACCACGAACAGTCCGAACTGATCCGCATCAGTGAACTGATACGTGAATATATCGGGATTTGAGCCGTGCCTTGGCGTTCCTTCCAACTCTTGAGCGACTTTGTCGTGGATAAACCGTTGGAATTCGGCCGCGTTGTGATCGCGTATGCTCGTGTAGCCTAAAATGGTCCGAGTCGATCCGTCAAAGCGCTCTCCGAATTGATCGAAATACAGCCCGCGCGCGATGTGATCGAAGCAGTTGTGCAGCCTCTCGTAATCTGGAGTTGACCAGATCACATCGATGAACTGATTCGGGCCGAATTCGATCCACTCCAAACGTGGGTCAATCATTGTGCGCTCAAGCAACTTGAAAGAGGTGCGATATATCGCACGATTCACCTTGGTGAATTTATGTTTGTAACCAATGGAATTGTTTCCAATGATGCCAGCAAGGCTTACGAGCAAGAATTCGTCTTCAGACGACTTGGCGGTGTTGTGTTGGTCACAAGATGGGACGGTAATGAGTTGGGTCCGGTAGTCTCCATCGACGTCTTTTGACTCGGGGAACAGACATTTCGGTGGGACGTGTTCCTGGGACGTACTGACCTGCTCACACATGTAGCAAGTCTCTTGCGAAGACATCGTGGCACTCCGTTTGTTCAAGCCAGTTTGATATTCAACCAGTGGACGTTCGCACGAAGGAGAAGGTTCGCTGATTGGCGTACGATGTAATTATTACCGGTTGGCGGGGTGATAATATGATTTCTGGGTTGTTATCGCCGGTTTGGAAGGACTTATCGCCGGTTGCTCCAGCCCCGATGATTATCGGGGAAGCCGCACCCAAGGTCAAGCAATTTTGACGTAAACATTCATGCGTTGAACGCTTTGACATCGCTGGAGTAGTGTTGTGAAATCAATCCAGGAGAGTTGTGATTGCTCCGTTGGGGCGCGAGGGTATGGCTGGATTGCCGGTGACGAGTGCGGAGAGTGGTCTGTTAACGAAATAGTGCACCAAAAAACCGTGAGGTAAGGAATGTCTACTGCTAGGACGATACCACTCGAATGCAACGCGAGCGGTTGGAATGTGTTTGCCTTGCCGTTTTCTTAGCAACATTCGCGGATCGATAATACGTCTCCTGTTCCGTCACCATGGATGATGTGATCCAGCACTGTGATTCCGAGCAACTTTCCCGCATCAGTCAATCTGTTCGTGACTTCGTGATCTTCGCGGCTCGGTGTCGTGTTTCCTGAAGGATGATTATGTGACAACACCACCGCGGATGATCCTTCAATGAACGCGGGTTTGAATACTTCACGTGGATGAACGAGTGACGCGTCCAATGTACCAACGGTAACAATCACGACGCATTGAACTCGGTGTTTTGTATCGAGACACGCGACCACAAACTTCTCTTGATCGTTTGCGGGATTGTCGGCCCAATAGTCCTTGAAGAACGCCATGGCATCTTTTGTACTCGTCAAGCATGGCCTACTTTGCAGTGATCCTTCGTAAACGAGAGACACCCTTTTGACCGATGCATACTGATTACGTATTGCATTTGAAGATGCCACCTGGTTTGTTGGCGAACTCTCGATGACCCGTTGTTCCTTCGGAGCTTCAAAGAGCAACGACAACTGCACTGCTTTCTTCAAAACGGCTGGACCGATTGGTTCTGAGCTTTCAGGAACAGTCGATGGAGTTTGAGAAGTTTTCTTCATCACCTGCGACCTACAACATGTAGCGGAGAGGGAAAGAAAACCGTAGGTAGAACCTTTTGAGGTGCACACTATCGGTTACGGCTCAAGCCTTGTGGCCAAGCCGTATCGACAGGTATCACGTCTGCTCGAAGATTCTATGTCGCATGCAAATTTGTAAAGAACGGATGATGTGGCCGCTGCGTTAGCTGTGATCGCGAGTCGCTTCAAACTCCATGCGGAAGTCGCCGGCAGTGATGACGCGTCACCAAACGCCAGAGGAAGTCCAAAAGATTCCCGACAAATTTCGTATCACATCCAGCGAACGAGCGCAAACAATCGATTAGAACGAACGTTCTAATCCGCTTCAAAATAGTCGGATTTTTGGAATGATCTTTATGCTTGATAAAGGACGTTATCATGCGCTATAAGGAAAACAGGGGACTGCGGGAATCCCCATTAATTCTAGCATGGAGGTAGTCAAGAATGGAGTCACACAACGAATCGAAGATTGTGCTAATCGCGGAGTCATTTCCGTCGCTCGCGAACGCCGAAGGCGTTTCGCCATGGAATCCAAATCGGCTCGACGTTTGGGCGAGCGAGCTTGGTCGGACTGACGTCGCGGTTCACTCAGCGCGTTTTCTGTTGCGACTTTGGAATGCAGATTGCGACTGGGAATGTGGTCGATTCGACGCCCAGGCCGCAATTCGAAGCTGGGATCGCGTTCACCGCCGAGCTTTTCTTGACGTGGCGACTGAAAATTTATCGCTCGCGATTTAATTCGAATCACGATGACTGAAACCATGCTTCCGTCGGCCAAACTCGAAACGACCGTTTCAGCGACGAACGCCAAGCAAGTTCCAGCGATCATTGAACGGGCCGGAGCTGGAGCAAGATTCGCTTGGGATGAGTTCTTCTTTGCCAAAGTGCGAAGCCCCCACACTCGGCGAGCTTATTTGCGATCGATCAATCGCTTTCTTGGATGGTGCGACGAGCGATCCCTCGAACTGAAACACGTCTCCCCGGCCGACGTTGGTCAATTCATGGACTCCCTCGACCTAGCAGTGTCGAGTAAGAAACAATCACTTGCTGCGATAAGACATTTCTTTGACGGCATGGTTAATCGCCATGCAGTGATACTAAACCCTGCCGCATCAGTTCGCGGTGAACGATACTCCGTTGTCGAAGGAAAGACACCCGAGATCACCGTCAAGCAAGCAAGAGTCCTGCTCCAATCGATCGATGCGACCGATGTGGTTGGATTACGCGACAAGGCAATCATTTCAATCCTTATTTATACCGCCGCACGCGTCGGTGCCGTTTCGAAGCTCCGGGTTAAAAATCTTTACGACAGCGGCGACCAATACTGCTTGCACTTTGACGACAAAGGCGGCAAGTCTCGCGAAATCCCCGTCCGACATGACCTTCAGAACCTGCTGTTCGCCTACTTGCGGCGTGCTGACCTGCAGCTCGGTCACAACGACACCCGCCCTCTTTTTACGACTTGCATGCGCAAAACAAAAGAACTCACGATGCGTCCGATGACCGCTGGCGACATCGGACGCATGGTTAAGAGACGCATAGCCGCATGCGGTCTGCCGACGCGATTATCCCCGCACTCATTCCGAGTAACGACCATTACCGATCTGCTCGAACAAGGAGTTCCGCTAGAAGATGTTCAAAACTTGGCTGGTCACGCCGACCCAAGAACAACTCGACTCTATGATCGGCGAAAGAAGAAAATTACCAGAAATATCGTCGAACGGATTTCTGTTTAGCACTATGCCACCAGAAAGACGCACAAGATCGTTCGAGTTTAACGTCGGGTTTGACAATTCCTTGGACTTGCAACTTTTGAGTGAGAGCTCAATATTGTTACAGCGTAATGCCTCGGATTAAGATCCGGCACATCCAATAACGTAAACGTGATCTCGATACTTACGTTAGGCGTTGAAACACGATATCGATAGTTCAACAACAGCAGACCGAAGTCTGTCCTCACCGGGAAACTTGATCAATTCGCAATTGCTGGGCTGACTGATTCGAGGTTCATTGTGTTTTCCTTTTTCGACTGAATATCGTCGTCTAAGCGTCGCAAGCGAACCAACGAACGAGATAGATGCCTATCTCGCACTCATTCATCGTAAGGTACGGCAAACACAAAACATGATGTCGCATT
>CAXBHV010000537.1:0-5530 GCA_963974855.1 uncultured Rhodopirellula sp.
GCCACGGTGCCGCCGGCAAACTTCAATTGTCGGGTGAAATCCTCGATGCGGCCGCGATCAATGCCCGCGCCGAACAACTCGCGAAATGGTCTTTTTCGCTCGCTCCCAACGCCGACATCTTGCTGTATGGCTGTGAAGTCGGTGCGGGCAGCGGTGGCGAAGCGTTGATGCGAAGCATCGCAAAGCTGACCGGCGCCGACGTTGCTGCGTCGATCGACATGAGCGGTGCGAGATCGCAGGGAGCAAATTGGGCACTCGAAAAGACGATCGGTCAAATCGAATCAGGGCTAGCGTTTCAAGCCACCGTGCTCGCTCGATACAAACACACGTTGCCGGTGAATACGTCACTGGTCAATCTGGGCAGTTTCTCCTCAAGCGATCCTATCAATCTAAACGGCGGTGCCTCGTTTACCGGTGACGGAAAACTGCAATTGACCTCGGCTGCGATGTACCAAGCTGGATCGGGCTTTTTCGGGACTCCCGTCACCCTCAGTGAAAACACCTCGTTTCAAACTAGCTTCTCTTTCGAAATGAATGAGGGTGCCGGCGCTGGTGGGGCTGACGGTATTGCGTTTGTCTTACAAAATTCCCCGCAAGGTGCGGATGCCGTTGGCGGCAACGCCGGTTGGTTGGGCTACGGAGGAATCGGACGCAGTATCGTGATCGAGTTGGATACGTGGAGAAACGGCTGGGACCAATTCAATGACGAAATCGCAGTCACATTCAATGGGGATTTCCGAACTCAAATCGCAGCAGCTCAGTCGCCCATCAACCTAAACTCGGGTTCGGTAGGGTACGCTTGGATCGACTATGACGGAGCAAGTAATACGCTGAGTGTTTTCGTCTCGGATTCAAATAGTAAACCCGTAGCGGCATCGCTTGTCACCAACGTCGACTTACAAGCTCAGCTCGGCGAGCGTTTCTTTGCCGGGTTCACCGCAAGTAACTACAACTTGCCCAATGCACATAAAATCGATTCGTGGTCGATGGACATCCAAGATGATTACGGGATCGGTGGCGTAACGACCTACGCGGTTGCACAAAGCCAGATTTCAGTTGGCGAAGCGGCGGGGCAAACGCAGTTCCAAATCGTGAGGACAGGTGACATCTCTCAAGCCGGTTCCGTTCGCTACCAAAGTAGCAATCAAACAGCGACTGCCGGCAGCGACTATACCTCGGTCAGCGGCATTGCGAACTTCGCTGCGAACCAATCGGTCGTCCAAGTGCAGCTGTCGATTCTCGATGACGGTGACACCGAGTCGGCTGAATCGTTCACCGTGTCGATTAGTGACGCCGTAGGTGGCGTGCTGGGAACTCGCCAAACGACGACGGTGACCATCTATGACGACGAGCAAGCCGTTCCAAGTTTCGCCAATTTTTCCAATGGTGATCCGATCAATCTGAACGGCGGAGCTTCGATTACCGGCGGTGCGTTGCAAGTCACTTCGGAGGCTGGCTACCAAGCGGGGTCCGCGTTTTACACCACTCCCATCAACGTCGGCGAAAACACGTCGTTTCAAACCAGTTTTGCTTTCCAGATTAACGGCGGTGCAGGGGCGGGCGGTGCCGATGGCTTTGCCCTCGTTCTGCAGAATTCGCCCCGTGGCAGCGATGCAGTGGGAGGAAACGCAGGCTGGCTCGGTTACGGTGGTATCGCTCGCAGCGTCGCGATCGAATTCGACACATGGCGGAATGGTTGGGACCAATTTAACGACGAGCTCGCGGTCACCGTCAACGGCGATTTCCAAAACCAACTTGCTGCCGCCCAGTCTCCGATCAACTTGAACTCCGGCGCGGTCAACTACGCTTGGGTTGACTACAACGGGGCGACCAATGAATTGACGGTCTACGTGTCCGACACGAACCAGCGGCCCCTATCACCAAGCTTGACGACCAACATTAATCTACCCGGTATCGTTGGCAGCCAACTGTATGCGGGTTTCTCGGCGAGCAACTACAACCTGCCCAACGCGCACCGAATTCTGTCTTGGTCGATGGAAGTTAACGAGAAAACTCCGACGCCTCCGCCCCCTCCGTCGCCCACGTTTGCACTGGAAAGCAGCCAGGTCAGTGTCAGTGAAACTTCGGGTCAAGCGGTTTTGCGAGTTCGTCGCACCGGTGATCTGTCACAAGCGGCGACGGTTCAGTACCAAACACAAAATCAATCTGCGATCGCAGGCAGCGACTACATCAGCAAGAGTGGAACGTTGTCGTTTGCGGTCAATCAATCGGTTGCGGAAATCGCGATTACGATTCTCGACGACTTGGACGCCGAGCAACTCGAATCCTTTACCGTTTCGCTGTCTAATCCCAATGGTGCGGTGCTTGGCAGCCCTCAATCTGCCGTTGTGAATATCCTGGACAACGAGCAATCACTTCCCAGTTTCGCCAGCTTTGACGCTGGCAGCCCGATCAGCCGCAACGGCAGTGCGTCGGTAACCGGCGGACGGCTTCAAATAACTTCGGCGGCTCCCTATCAAGCGGGCTCGGCGTTCTACAACGACGCGATTGCACTTAACAGCAACACCTCATTCCAGTCCAACTTTTCCTTCGCAATCAACGGCGGAGCCGGAGCGGGCGGCGCTGATGGATTTGCCTTTGTCTTACAAAATGCTCCCCAAGGCACCGGAGCACTCGGCGGTAACGCCGGCTGGCTCGGTTACGGTGGAATCGGAAGAAGCGTCGCGATCGAATTCGATACGTGGAAGAACACCTGGGATTTATTCAACGACGAAGTCTCGGTGAATGTGAATGGTGATTTCCAAAATTCAATCGGAGCTGCGGCCTCGCCGATCAATCTAAACTCGGGTGCGATTGGTCACGCTTGGGTTGATTACGACGGCATCACCAACACGCTGCGTGTTTATCTGTCCGAAACCAACCAGAAACCGACCAACCCAACGTTGGTTCGAAATATTGACCTAGCCGCCATATTGGGAGGCCAGTTCTATGCGGGATTCACCGCAAGCAACTACAACCTGCCCAACGCACACCAGATTGTTTCGTGGTCGATGAACCTCGATCAACCCGCCGATCCCAGTAACAGTGGTCCTGCGACGTTTGGGTTGCAATCGTCACAGATCACCGTGAATGAATCGGCTAGCGAAGCGATCGTTGGTGTGGTTCGCACCGGAAATGCATCGGCTGCAGCATCGATCAATTACCAAACTTTCGATGGGACGAACGTTCAAGCCGCGGTTGCCGGAGTCGACTACACTCGCACAACGGGAGTCCTGCAATTTGCTGCCGGCCAACGTTATGCCGAAGTTCGCATCCCGATCCTAAATGATGATTTGGAAGAGGGACTCGAGTCGTTTGTCTTGACGATCGACAATCCGGTCAACGCAGAACTTGGCGTACCGCGAACGGCAACGATTTCGATCTTGGATGATGAGCAACAACTGCCCTCGTACGTCGACTTCAATGCTCCTGACCTGATCAATCTGAACGGAGGTGCATCGTTCAGCGGCGGCTTCTTGCAATTAACGTCCGATGCTGCGATCCAAACGGGAACCGCGTTTTACACGACGCCGGTCGAAGTCACCGCGAGCTCGTCGTTTCAAACCAGTTTCAGTTTCCAAATGGACGCCGGATTTGGTGCGGGTGGTGCGGACGGTATCGCATTTGTCATGCAAAATTCCGTCGCTGGTTCGGATGCGGTCGGGCTCGGTTCGTATGGACTTGGTTATGGAGGATTGGCTAACAGCGTCGCGATTGAATTGGATACTTGGAGAAATGGATTCGATCGCTACAACGACGAAATTGCAATCGTCGTGAATGGAAATTTTCAAGGACCACTTGCGCAAGCTCCGTCACCGATCAATCTAAATTACGGGGGCCTCTATTACGCGTGGATTGACTACAACGGAACCAGCGACGTTCTAGCCGTCTATATTTCCGACACTCCGGACAAGCCCGGCTTGGCAAACGTCAAGGCGACGGTCCAGCTTGACCAGGTAGTTGGAAACCAGATGTTCGTGGGCTTTACTGCGGCAGACTACGACCGGCCCAACCGCCATCGGATTGGATCGTGGTGGATGAATTCCCAAACTCCGGTCGCCGATCCCGCAGTGCTTCCCGTGGGTGAAATCCAAACCTCGATCGTGCATAGCGGTTTGATTCAACCCACCGCGATCGATTGGTCTGCCGACGGACGGAATCTGTATGTTTCCGAGAAAGCGGGAATCGTCAAAGTGTTCCGGAATGGCCAATTGGTGAGCGCACCGATCATTGATATCTCTGCGGTCGTCAACAACTTTTCGGATCGTGGATTGCTCGACGTCGCCGTGCATCCTGATTTGGATAACAATCCATACATGTACTTGCTGTACACCTACGATCCACCGGAGGTCTGGAATCATGTCGGGAACGGCTATGCGGGGCCTGACGAAACTGGAAATCGTGCGGGCCGATTGATGCGAATCACGCTCGACGAGGCAACCAATTTCACGACCATGGTGGCGGGATCCGAAACAATTCTGCTTGGCAACGCGAGCACGTGGGACAACTTCAACGCGTTCACTACCAGCATCGTGAACTTTGCCGAGCCGCCAGCCGGCCAAAACCCCGACGGTTCCTATATTCGAGACTTTATCAACAGCGATAGCACGACGCATACGATCGCGTCACTTGAGTTCGCGATTGATGGATCGTTATTTGTTTCGATCGGTGACGGAGCCAGTTACAACCAGATGGATCCGCGAGCCGTGCGGGTACAAGACATCGATAGTTTGTCGGGGAAGATTTTGCGTATTGATCCGATCACTGGCAAAGGTCTGTCGGACAATCCCTTCTTCAATGGCGACGCTGACGCAAATCGCTCGAAAGTGTATCAACTCGGGTTGCGGAACCCGTTCCGCATCGCTGTCGACGACGTGACCGGCCGACTCTTTATCGGCGATGTCGGTTGGACCGCTTGGGAAGAAATCAATACGGGCGATCCAGGCACCAACTTTGGTTGGCCCTACTACGAAGGCGGCCAAGGCTACAACATCGTCACGCCAGGTGGTTATCTTGGACTTCCTTCGGGACAAGAATTCTTGGCAAACGGTGGTCAGGCTACTCCGTCGATCATTTCGCTGAGCCATGCCGGCGACGGCATCAATGCGATCGTGATGGGCGATGTTATTCGCGGCGGCAATCTGGGATTGCTGTACGAAGGCGACATCATCTTCAATGATCTAGGCCAAGGCATCGTGCGACGCGCTTCGGTGAACGCCGACGGGCAAGTGACAGAGATATCGGCCTTTACCACCGGAGCTCAGTACGTCGTCGACATGCGGCAAGGCGTCGATGGCGAAATGTACTTTGTCGACCTACTGGATGGCCAAATCGGCCGCTGGGAAGTGGTTTAGACTCAGTCTGAGTTGTTGGTAATTCGTAGCGAAAACAGGTTGCTATGTCGGTCCACAAAGAGACCGACGTTTTACAGGCACCTGCTAAATCAGCGACTTAGAACCGGCGGTTGACGGCGAATTCAGCAATCGCTTTCAGCGATGCCTTCGCCGGTGAATCCTCTAATACATCGAGT
>CAXBHV010000538.1:0-5526 GCA_963974855.1 uncultured Rhodopirellula sp.
ATCGGCGAAACAAGATCAACATTCGAAAGCGTATCCTTTTTCACTTTGCTGAACGATGCTTGCGTGACCACGGGAGCCGCGGGTCCAAGCAGGGCATTGAGCCGCTGAAGGGCAATATCGACCTCTCGTTGGGCGGCTTCTGCAGCGGCAGTCGACTGATTGCATTGTTGCCCCACATCAAACAATGCCTGCTCCATCAGCGACGTAAGCGCCGCATCGGCGGTTTGCCTTTCTCGCTCGCGTTCGGTCTGGATCCGTCCTGCAATCGCACCAACATCGGCGGCTTCGCGAGATCCGTTGGCAATCGCTATCGCTGATCGTTTTCGCGCGTACGCTTCGATCAACGTGCGGCCATAATCGCCCAAAGTCTCGGTCGCCAATCCGGTTGCGAGGTTTTCGGGTGATTCTCCGGCGCGAATCAATGCCACAAGCTCTTCGACGCCGCTGCAAATTTCCGAATTTCGTTTCTGTTCATTCAAAGCCAATTGCAAACTCGCTAACCGAGATTGAACCTCGCTGCGTGCCTGGCCGACCTCAGGACTGCTGATGCGGGCGACGACTTGGCCGCGAGTGACCTCGTTGCCGGGTTGGACCAGAATCTCGGTCAGAATTCCCTCACAGGCGGAATGGATCGAGACGTGACGATTTTGGTCATAGTCCAGACGACCGGGCAACGTGCAAGTCGCTTGCAACGATCTGCGCTCCACCGTTTCAACCTGGATCGCGGCAGAGGCGAGCTTGGACGGAGGCAATTTGACTGTGCGGATTTCGGCAGAGAAAGCATTCGCCGAATCAACGTCGGCCTGACCGAGATCGGCCGAGTCCATTCTCGGTTGATCGGAACTCGGCCAGAATAAAAATGCGCCACAGACAACGAGAACGCAAAGTCCGAGCGCGTATAGCAATTTCTTGTGCATGGTTCGTATTCGCCAAAGTGTCCTTGAAACGATCCAAAGACGGTGTGCGGGAAACAGAGAGGTGCTTGAGGGCCGTGCTCTTGGGTGTCAATGAATGACACGCGAACCGATAATCATGCGCACGCGGGTACACAAGTTAGGGGACGCTTACCGAGAGAGAGCGGGACGAACTAGGTCCGCAACACGCAAACGAGTGTGCATAGAGGCACGTTAAGATATGTTTGCGTAAAAGAATGAGATGGCAGAGTCTCACTTTGTGGCGACATGGCAACATCGTAGTTGCAAACCGCTACCCAGTGATTCATTGAATCGGCGTGCAGCGAACTCCACACACTTGCCGAATCGAGATCCACCACGGAATCACCATCGTCACCCCAAAGGCCCAACGGAGAAAACGAACTCGAATGGGGGCCATCCATCTCGTCGGTACAACGAGCCAGACAGTCACATGGCAAAAACAGATGCCAATGCAAATCTTGGGACATCCGATCGCTCAGCGAAGGCGAGTCCTGAACGGACATCGGGTCACAGTTTTGGTGATGCCGAGCCAGATGTGAAGTGAGCGAACTGTCGCGCAAGGTTTCATGCGAATGCACGACTGGCATCGGGAACTGCGAAAGCACCAACCAAACCAAAACGGCCAAACGCAATCCACGGGCGGCAACTGAATTCACAGCAGCGCAGCGGAGGGGACCAACGGCAGGGAGAGTAAGGTGGGACATCGATGCAATATTAGCTAGCTGCCTGCTTTGCGTCAATTCTTTGTTTAAGGTTCAATCATCCCGAGCATGTGGGATAGGCTTCCAGCCTGTCATCAAACGCAACCAAACCTCCCCCCAAACGCTTTGCTTTTGGAGCGGCAACTCGTTCCAGATCCTCACGCGGCAGTCGGCGCATAAAAAAACCGAGACATGCAAAAAACATGTCCCGGTCAAATAAAATCGTAGAGGCCGTTTCGAACTAGCGATTCAGTTCGATACCGAACGTCGCTCCGACCATCACAACATCTTGGTCTTGCGAACCGCCTTGCTCTTGGTTGGTGCCGGTCGCCAAGTCAATCACTTGAACACCTGTGCGAATCTTAATCGCCTTGGTCAGCTGGTAGGCCAACTCGCCGCGAATATCGAACCCGATCACAAACTCTTCGTTGCGGTCAAACAGAGCACGTGTTTGCGTCGAGAAGTTGTTGTCCGGAGTTGCTCCGATTCCCGTGGTCGTATCAACGTTACGTTGTGATTTTGCCGTTTGCAAACTGCCACCGACCATGCCACGAAAGTCAGCGGAGTAGGTGAAGCGTTCACGGAACTTGACGTATCGGAAACCAAATTGTCCCGCCAGGATCTCGTTCTCGGTGATCACCGAATTGGTGGTCAGTTGTTCGTAGTCGTCACCAAAGCGAACGTCGGGAAGTGCCGAACCGTCTGCGGTGGTGATGTAATTCTGCTGGCTGTTGTAGTCATTCAAACGGGCCCAACGGAAACCGACGAACGGTTCGAGAATGCCACCGTAGTGATAGGGCTCCATCCGCCATGTCTTGTTCAGCTCGTAGCTGTTAAAGTCCATGACGTTGACCGAATCACCAACTAAATACAACCGTTGGTCGTAGCCCAGAGTATTACCATCGCCTTGAATGATGGGTCCGTTTTCTCCATCGTCGTCGGGAACCACGCCAAAGCGGATCAAACGCTCGCGAGCCACAATGTCTCGTTCGCCAGGTCCGTTCAGCTGGGTGAAAGTGAACATCCATCCGTGCTCGACATCGGGCAACATGTACCCAAGCTCATAGCGATGTCCCCAGCCTTGATCGAGCCTCGTTTCCGCATCCTGGCCAATCTCTAATTCAGGCCGTGATGCGTACAGAGCCAATCGATCGTAAGTCGCAAACCAACCTGTGTTGGCCCGCTTCTTTGGCTTCATATCGGCCAAGTCCATATCATAGACAGGCCGGAACCATTGAAAGTCAGGATCGAACGCAAGCGGGTCCGCTGGTGGCACATGGTCTTGTGCATTTCCTGTGGCAATGGCGCCTAGCATCGCTAATGTTGTGAGCAGGCTTGCCGTCAGTTTCCGTACCGACATTGCGTGTTCCACCGTCTTCATGAAGTTTGGTTTGTCAAGTGACACGTCCGTCACCCTATGCCTATTGACCGCCCTCTTCGAATGACAAGTGTCAACGCAGAGTCGTGGCGGGTTCGCACCGAAATCTTCCCTCACTCGCCGCCAATAACCCAAGCGGGGTTGTGCGGTTTGCGAGAGCATAATTCGGGTTGTACCGGTAGTATCGGCTGGCTCGATCGCGAAGGCTTAGTTTGTTTGGCATTAGAAGCAGCAAAAGTCCGAGAATCTGCAAAACCGGAACACTTTGCCATTGCTTTCCCGCTATTTCAGGGCGTTTTGCAATCGAGTGGACGGCAAAAAATAGCGTTGCAGACTGCCCCGCGCCCCTTTTTTGACCCTCAAATGCTTCAAACCACGCCGTGGCGACTCGGTTTTCGTCTCTGTTGATGGCCCGCAGCTAAGCTGGCAGACAGGAATCATTGCGTGAACGAACGTTGGCCGTTTGGGCAAACGCAGTGAAACCATTCGTAGCGGAACTCGTTAAGAGTTTCGGGGGGGCATACACCATGGAACGAAAGTCTTGACGACTTCCGCTACGCTTAATCAGCACAAAACCTATAAGAAAAATGCTTCACAGCGTTCGCCAAAACGGCTAAGATGCCGAACGACTCCTGTCTAACTCATTACTTCTTGCCCATCGCTCGTTTGCTGGCAAAGAAATCGGTCAGCACTTTGCCACAGCGATCCGCCATCACCCCGGACGTGACCAGACAACGATGATTTAAACGCGTGTCTTCGAGCAAGTGGTACATGCTGGCGACCGCGCCTGCCTTTGGATCGCTCGCGCCAAAAACGACGCGAGGAATGCGGGACTGCAAAATAGCTCCCGCACACATGATGCACGGTTCGAGTGTGACATAGAGCGTGGTTTGCTCGAGCCGCCAATCTTCGACCGCCGCCGCCGCTTGCGTGATCGCAATCATCTCGGCGTGAGCCGTTGGATCTTTCAAGCTTTCACGTTGGTTCGATGCCGCCCCGATGATCGTGTGATCGCGAACGATGATCGCACCGACCGGAACTTCATCCGCATCGACGGCTTGAAAAGCCAATTCGAGCGCACGGCCCATCCAATGCGAGTCGGACTCGAACATCAACCTGGCCTGCAACTCAACGTCCTGGGGGTCAAACGCACTCAACTCCGTTTCTCGATCACTCACTTCGATTCCTTTTGCTTCTTCGATTCCTTTTGCTTCGCTTCTTTTTTTGCGGAGGCGTCCTTTTTGGACGCTGCCTTGTCTGATTTTCTCAGATTCTGCGGCTTCAAATCGTCCGCGGTCAATTTGCGGACCCGCATGTTGCGAATCTCCGAATCACATTGAAACGCGGCAACCCCCAACGGCTCACATTGTTCCATCTCGGCACGAATATCAAAGACGTGTCCTTCACGCGGTTGATCGATCAGTTTTTTGCCATCAATCCAGCACTCGATTGCTTTGTCGGTCACGCGAGCCCGCACCTTGTACCACTTGTCATTGTCAAAGTTGCGAAATTGAGTCGTCGCATTCTGGCTGGCGTCATTGTCGTCGACGTTGCTAATTCCCAGGATGCCGCCGCCCCAACCGCCCATGATCAAGCTGACCTTGGACTCGCCCACCGGGAACGTCAAACCGCAAAAGAAGTCGTAGCCTTCGGTCCGACGTGCTTCCAATGCGATTTCGTAGTTTTCGCGAAGCACATCGCCTTCCCAACGAATCCCCGACAGCGGGTCGCCGTAAGCGATCTTCGCAGAGTTGCCTTTGATCTCGACTTCTCCATCGCCCCCAAATTGACAAACTACCCAGGAACCTTCCAGCGGTTTCCAGTTCTTCGCTTGGTTTGTTTTTTCGTTACCAGTTTCCTCATCAACCTTCGTCCCTGATTCCGATGGAACCGCAGCAGGGCTCTGGTTGGCATCGGTGGATTGGGCCAGAGCCGTCTTCGCAGAAGCGAACGCGAACATCGTCGATGCGACGATCGCGAGCGTGAAAACGTGGAGATTGGCAGAGGTTGTGATCGCGAAACGCTTGCATAACAGCTGGTTTAGCACCGTCGATTCCTTATCGAAAAAAATGGAGAGGGGAGTAGATGGAAGAACAAACCCCGCCAAGCAGCCCTGTAGAGGGGCATTCTTGGCATTAGCGATTCAGCCGGGCGTCGCACCTTGCCTAAACACCTTGTCTTGAACAGAACGGAGTTTCTAATGTCATCTGCTCCAGCTTATCCCATCACGGGGACATCAATGCAGTCTATCACGAAAAAAACGATCCTTGGCATCCGGTTAGCCATGTTTGCGCTAGCAGGGTATTGGTTGGTCATCTTCGTGCTCACGCATGTCCCAAGCTCGATGATCAAACCGCCCAAGATCAGCGACAAACTCATGCATTTCTTGGCCTTTGGCGGGCTGGGGATGCTGATGTGCTATGTGACGACTTCGGATCGGTTGGTTCGACGATTTAGCATCATTGCGATCATTGGCATGAGCTACGCGGCGATCGACGAATACACCCAGGGC
>CAXBHV010000539.1:0-5526 GCA_963974855.1 uncultured Rhodopirellula sp.
TGTTTGACCATCATCCGCACCAGTAGCTCATAATCCGCTGCCGTCTTGATATCCAAATTGAAATTACCGAACTGTTCGTAACAGCGGCGACGCAGGTAAACCGTCGGATGCGGCGGCATCCAGCCGCGGCGAAAGCGGGTGACATCGTAGAGGCCGGCACGCCAGTAGCGGCGTTCCTGGTCCAGGTTCTCACCATCGACATAGATCAAATCGCCGTAGACACCATCGACCTGGTCATCGGCCATTGCATCGACAATGCGCCGGAGCGTGTGAGAGTCCGCCAGCCAATCGTCGGCATGCAGGAACCCGATCAGATCGCCCGAGGCTGCCGCGATTCCCTTATTCAGGGCATCATAGATGCCAGTGTCCGGTTCACGGATCGAACGATCGATCTTGTCGCCGTACCGCTTAACGATTTGCGGCGTTGCATCGGAGGAGTCGCCATCGACAATGATGTACTCCAGGTCGACATCATGTTGCGACAGCACCGAGTCGATCGCGTCGGACAGCGTCGCTGCGCGATTATAGACAGCGGTAATGACCGAGATTTTCATGAAGATGGGACAGAGAACACGAACAGGGGCGGGAAGCAAATGGTAGGAAAATGGAGGTAGGAAAATGGTAGGCAAAAAAAGAGGTTAGAAGATGATTGGTTAGAAAATGGTGCGGAATTCGCGACTTCCACTTCTCCCTTACTCCCCCTCTTTCTTCCTGCCCTTCTTCACCACGGCAGGATTGCCAATCACCGTAGTATTCGGTGCAACATCTCGCAGCACCACACTTCCCGCCACGCACATGCTGTCAGGACCAATGGTGACGCCAGGAGCAACGAAGACTTGTGCCGCTACCCAGGAACCATCGTGAATCACAATTGGTTTGGTCACGAGCTCGAATCCTGGACGATCAAAACGATGCGAACCGGTGCATAGAAATGCACGTTGCGAGATGCAGCAGTTTGACCCGATCGTTACCTCTGCCAAATTCAAGATCATCACATCCTCGCCGATCCAGACATGATCACCAACGACCAATCGCCAAGGAAACGTGATGGTCACACCGCTGCGGACGACGACGCCTTGGCCGATCTTCGCGCCAAAGAATCTCAGCCAGGCAACACGAATCCACGACGGCAGCGGCATTGGCGTCAAGAAAAACACCAAACGAATAATTAGCCAACAGCTCTCGAAAAGGCATGAGGCCCCTCGGTCAAGTCCGGCGTGATAATCTCGCAGTTGCATACTTATGACGATATCGCTGATTCTGTGATCGCAAACTCAGGCATCTCACCTCCGAGCATCCAACGATACATCGCGATGTATTGCGACGCGATCTGCTCCCATGAGAATGAACGAGCGACAAGTTCATGTCCGTTATTGCCGATGCGTTGAAGTTCATCCGATTCTGATTCCATCCAGCGACGCAAGCCAGTAGCGATTGAGTCTGGTTCTGTCGTTATCTGGATGCCAGCGTCGTGGGCAAACCCTTCAGGCAAATGGCAGTGGTCCGTCATGATTACTGGCAACCGATACGACCACGCCTCTAAGACTGACATTGGTAAACCCTCACTATACGAAGGCAGCACAAACCCGTCGCTCTCACGCAGCCACTGTGTCTTCGTGTCACCGAATACCGGACCAACGAATTGAATCGAACCCGTCAATTCGTTGTCGATCGTCCAAGTTCTCAACCGCTGTTCATGGCCACCATCATCCCAGCCTGCGATCACCAATCGACAATGCCGAACCAAGTTGGCATCATCACGATGGCATTGCTTCCACGCCAGTAACAATTCCTGTAAACCCTTCTTGGGATGAATGCGTCCCAGAAACAGCAACGTTTTCGGGCGATCAGTGCCCTTGGAATGAACGATCGGTTCTGGCAAATCCACTCCGTTGGGAATTACGCAAATCGGTTGTCGATACCCACACCGGCGAATGTCCGCGGCCTCCGATCGGCACAACGCATGAAAACATCTGGCGTCACGCAAATGTTGGGATTCAAACCACCACAACGCGATTTTTTTTTTAAGCCGTGATTGTTTGAGTGCCCACGAGTCCAGCATTCCATGCGGCGCGACGACATAGGGAGTATTGCTGCGTTTGGCCACCGAGCGAACATCCGCCGACGTATGTTTGAAGATTCCGTGAGTCTGCATAACATCGCCGTCGAACTCCAATAAAGCTCGCCGCAAACCGCGTGAATAGCCAAGTGCCGACGGCCCATTGACGGGTAATGTTTGCGGTGTTGCGCGACCCCACGAGGATTCATGTTCCAACGATGACGAATCGGCCAATCCAAATAAATTTGCCTCGATCGAACGGTCCGTGGTGATTTGTCGATATACCGGTCGCATGACGGCAGGGATCCCACCGCCCAAGGACGACAATGAATGTGTTATCGCAGCGATCTTCAACGATTTGCCTGATGCGTTTGGATTCGGCTCGGTTCGATTTTCCGCTTTCGCTCTCGACGTTCCCAGAATGCGATCACGATCCATCCAAAGATGAACGGATACAACGAGAGCAGTGTGATGTCTCGCCCCATATTGAACGTCAAAATTAATCCGAGTGCGTATAACAACAGTCTCGCGGGGTGTTCATTGGAGATACGATCATGCCGTGCCAAAACCCCAACCCAGATCGCCATCAGAAATGCTGCAGCGATCGGTCCCAGCCATGGTCCGAAGTTAACCACACCCTGTCCGATCATACCTGTCGAGATCGTCGCAAATACGCCAGCACTGGCTGCACTTCCGCCGCCTTGGCCCCGCGCGATAGCGTAGTCGATTCCGATCATCGGCTTGCCGGGCCAAATGATCCGCGGGATCGGGTTGACGGCCTCGGCAAAGTAACGCGTGCCCCAATTTGCGTCATAGGTGCCATTTTGAATAAATCGATTGATCCAAGACAATTCTTCGAACATGTTTAGTCCGAGGTGCCTTGTGGTGGCTGTTTCACGGACACTCACGCCCGACGCGAACGCCCCCGAAATGCTACGGTTGGTTCGATTCGCCAACACGAAACTAAACCACAGGCTGGTCATAACTAAACCTCCGGCAATGTAAGCCATCTTGACAGGGAGATTTCCTTTTACCCGGCCGAACACCCACGCGCTAAAACCAGGGACAATAGTCGCTAGCATTGAGTTTCGTGTTCGGTCGAAAATGTAATATGGCATCGAAAGACAACAGACGATCAACGCCACACGGCGTGTCTTTGGATTTCTCGCGATCGCAAAAATAACCCCAAAACCGGCCGTCAAGAAAATTTGAAAGTACCCGGCCAAGGCCAATATAGAATCGATCCCGCCACCCATCCGGTTGCGTGTCCAAGGGTCGGCTCTGTATGTCAGGTACGGAGCAAACAGTCCGATAACATTAAATTTAACTCGGACGACCGCGATGGCCATCAACAATAACCAGACGACCAACATCGACTTTGCAAACGTGTCTAGTTTGGCCTGCACCGCCGGGTCGTCCAACGGCCGTCGCTCGAGAATCATGACTGCTTGACTGGGGCGGTATTTACCAGCAAATTGTCGATTCATCACCGGAGCCAGTAAAATGAACGCAATCAAAAAGCTACAAACCTGCCACCACGCACTCTCGATTGCGACGTCGCCGATCTTCGATCGATACTCGGCAAAATCGTTATACAAAACATCGCCAACGTACCAAGCAGATACTGTCAACAGAACCGCGCACGCTGGAATCCCCCACGCGTCCCGCCTGTTCGACCAAGCATAAACTCCAGAAGCGGCGATTAACATGCACGCGATGTAAAAAGGTAATGGATAGGTAGAGAGGTCAGGCATGGGAATTGATGGGGATCCAACGTAGTGGTTTTGTCGCGGGGATCAGAGGAGTTAGAGACCTATTGCTGTAAATTAGAACTGCACGTCTTTTAAACGGATTGCGAGCTAGTTGTTGATGCTACGGCCTCAGCCGTTCTAACAAGGCATCCATGCCAAACGAGGGAGCGACGATGGCGGCGGGATCCCAATCGGACTCGGCAAACCGTACCAACGTTGCCGCAATGGTTTCCGGTTTCAGATCCGGCAGGATAAAACCGTTTACACCGTCCGTCACCGCGGGCCCGCAATGCCGAGACGCGATTACGGGCAATCCGTATGACAACGCTTCAAGTTGTGTCAACGCGTATCCGTCTGAAAGTGTCGGAAGGATAAACACGTCAGCCTCGCAGTACGCCTCAGTGACTTCACTACGGCGCAGCGGACCGGTGAATTTCACATTGGACATTGATGCCAGAAACGACGGATCGATCTCACTCGGTCCTGCTATCGTCAACTGGAACCGGGCATCATCGGCGAGCAACTGCATCGCATCGATTAACCGACCGATGCCCTTTCGAAGGTTAATTTGCCCCAAAAAAAGGATTCGAATTTTGCCGGTCCTCGCGTCGGGTTGCGGATGCTGGGCCAGCGGCGCACGGCTAACGGGCGTGTAGACCAACGGAACGATTTCGATTTTCGATGCGTCAATTGATTCGGTTTGCAAACACTCGGCTGACCATTGCGAATTGACCACGATCCGGTCACACAGCTCCATTTCTTCACGCCAATGATCCCAGTAGGACTTTGGGGCTGGCCGCCAACATGATGGCACGTGTGAGTAACGTTCGTGTTCACGGGTGACAATCCGTTGTTCTTCTGGTCCGGGATCGATTTGGTCGACGATGGTGGTCCAACTATGTTGTTTCGCTACGCGCAGCAGACGGCGCGCGGTGTAGCTGAACGAAAATAAGGTGTGCGGTGATTCGTCGAACGACGCAATTTGCGAGACCGCAAATTGCTGATACCAATCATTTCGATGCAGGATTCGTTCCCAACCGGTCAGACCGCGGATGCGGGCGGCAAGTTCTTCAACGAAGAAAGTGATCGCCGGCGATTGCACTGATGCATCCACCAAATCGTCATGCCAACGTTCATGTAAACGTGCCAGGGATTTGACTCGGCGGATGGCAGCGCCAGGTTGACACCAGAAATCTGTGATAAGTGATCGAAGCATACCAGCACGATGTAGTGCCCGAGGGATCGAGTAATGCTCGCGCGCGCCGAGTTGGCTAACGATCCATGGGGATTTAATGTTCAATATTCAAACCGCAGGCGAACACGTTATGTGATGGAATTGGGACGCGTCTATTTCGGTGTAATAATGAGACGCTGGTAAAATTGGGACGAGAAAAATTAGCAATCATTCCGATGGTTAGCGGGTGTCATCACACGCGTTCTGCAATGCACGCATCATTCCTTCGCCAAACGCGTTGGTTGGTATTCGTTCGTATAAGATACGTCTGGATTCCCGGCCCCACGCCGCTAGTGTTGTCTGAGGCAACTCGCAAATTGTCGTGATCGCTGCCAACATCGATTTCATATCGGTCGGATCAAACGTGACACCATTTACGCCTTCGTCGACCAATTCTTCAGCCGCGCCCCCGTTGCGACTGGCTAGGATAGGCAATCCGCTTGCCATCGCTTCATTAATGACCAATCCCCAAGGTTCGCTCA
>CAXBHV010000540.1:0-5525 GCA_963974855.1 uncultured Rhodopirellula sp.
ATCGTTTTCAATATGCTCGTCGGTCCGGTCTTTTTGGCGGGATCGATGACCAGCGAACGCGAACGACAAACGCTCGATTTGCTGTTAACGACCACGTTGACGCCCAGTCAAATTTTATGGGGTAAATTCATCGTCGGCTTTCGCATCTCCGCCGTCTTGACCTGTTTCTTGCTGTGGCCGCTGCTGCTTGGCGGTGTGCTGAACTACAGCTACTGGAGCAATTGGGCCAGCGTGCTAGGGATGTTTGCAATTGTTTTGATGGTCTGTTTGGTCAACGCTACCATCGCTCAACTATGTTCGCTGTACCAGAGAAAAACGTCGATCGCGTTGATGTCGACCTACATTGTGCTGCTATTGCTGTACGTTGGCCCGCCCGCCATGGTCTCGCTGATGACGATCTTGGACTTTCCCTCCGAATCGATTATTCGTGCGGAGTGGCTTGGAGTGACCAGCCCCTTCTCTGCGGCTTTTTCATTACCGCTGGATGGCAAATTGATCGAAAATGAAGATGCCGTCGCCAACGTCGGAAACTTGAAAGTAGTGTTCGGGTACTTTGTCTTCAGCACGCTACTACTGGCGACATCCACCGTCGCCATGATCGCCCGTTTGCGGTCACGACAAGGATTGTCGGAATAGATCCACTACAGCAATGGGCCGCTACAAATTGAAGGCGCCGATACGTTCGGGTTGGAAGGTGATTTTCTCAACCCGTTTTCGATTTTGGTGGCCCGAAACATGGCACGTCACACTATCGCCAACGCGGCATCCGAAGATCATCGTCCCAAGGGGCGAAAGGATCGACAATTTCCCTTCGGCGATACAAGCCTCTTCAGGATAGACGAGCGTGTACGTGTCGACCTCGTTCAGATCCAAGTCCAGTAACCGGATGGTCGAGTTCATCGTAATGACGTCCGGCAGCATGTCTTGCGATTCCACCACCGTCGCACATTCAAGCCGCTCCTTGAATTCGTTCAAATGCGTGCGTTCGCCCCCAATTGCCACCACAAATTCGCTACTGAGCAGGTTCTTTAACCGCAGAGCATCGGGGCGAGTTACGGCAAGGGTAGGGAGATTCATCATGGTTCGGCATCAGTGAAAAGAGTGTTTATGGCGTGCGAATCCCGTTCGCGGTCGCGAAGATTGATTCGCAAGTCGGGGGATGTTCCAATCCAGCACCCGCCACGAACATTAAAGCAAGCGATGTGCCGTATCAAAATTTTGATTAACTTCACGCCCGCATTCATTCTAAACCGGCATGTTTGCGGCTTCGTGAACAGATTTATTCCTCTTCTCACCCCCTGCAACGCATCCTCCAAGACTCTTGTGATGTCGCTGTTTGGTGTCGATGGTAACCAGCGTTGACAGGGCGACTTGACCCGACTCAACACGATGGCCGGTACGGGGCAGAATTCCGGTTACAACCCGAGACCCGACTATAATCCCAACCCCAATTTCGGCCCTGGAAATCAGGGTGACACCGCCGATGATTTGCTTGGCGGAAACTAACGCCACCTTCGATCTGACCTACATCCACGCGCACTGGAATATTGTTTCGAGTGCGCATAGAATGGCAGGGTTACGCCCCGATTTAAACAGACCCTCGAGCCACGAGTTTCTTGTTTCTCATCCGCCGTGGAAGTAATTGATGTCAGCAAATGAACAAGAGCGTTATGTCCCTCTATCAGAACGTCTCAATAAAGACGTGTGGCACGACAATTTTATTTACGCAAACACGACGGTATTGGCTGGCAAACCGATCACAACAAATCGAGACGACTGAGACCGAATGAAATCGGCAACTCCGAACGGGTTGTAGCTCTACATGAACAGATTCATCCATATCCGCTCGAATAAATTTCCGATCCTTCCGGGCGAAAAGGAAGAGTTGGCAAATGAAGGAATGTACGGTAAAGCGTTCGCCGAGTACCTGAAAACAAAACTTGCCGATCGCGATTACGACGCACCGTTTGCATGCTGTGAGGACTGGGGGTGGTGGATCGAAATCAAATCGGTCCCGTTCAAATTCGGAGTCTGTGTCTATTCCTCAATCAATGCTGACGAAGGATCGGAAGACTCAAATCCCACCGATTTCGCGTGTACCGAAGGCACCAGCGGACCACGGAATTGGAGCTGGAAGAAGATGCGTTTCGTCGACACATCCGCGTGGACCGACAAGTTACACGAAGATATGTTAGAGATTTTTCAGGCTGATAAAGACATTGAGATTGTCGGAACATCCGAAGAGTTCCCCCTTTAAATGTGGGATAGGATTCCAGCCTGTCATATACTAAATGACACTCACTCACGCTCGCTGTCCTACTGCTTGGCACGCCGTTCCTGACTACGGCCCAGTTTCCATGCAATCAGTAGCCAAACGGTGGTCAGCGGCACGGCAATCCAATTCATCGCGACCAAACCGATCCCGAGCCTTTGCAACGCCGCAAACAATTGACTCGACAACGCGTCACCGCCACGCAGCACCACCGTGTCGATAAAGCTCTTTGACTTGTACTTTTGTTCGCGACTGACCACCGTGAACAAAACTTCTCGCGATGGCACTGTGATGCCATAGGCTCCCGCGCGTGTGCAAACCATGATTACCATTAACACGTCAAGCGTCGGCAGACTGGCCAGGGCGGCGAAACCACACAAATAGATTAACGGCAATACCGACAATGCGACGCTGATTCCAAGTCGCCGAAGAATCGCTCCGGCTACGGTCGTTTGCAACAATAACGTCAGCACCTGAGTCCCCAAGTCGATCTTGGCAAAAAAGGCCGTCCGCGTCTCGCTTGATTCAATCGCGGCGTTCACGATATCAGCCTGCTGCAAATACAACTGAGTTGCAAACACTTGTATCAAAAACAGAAACAAACAGATCGATGCCAGGTATCCGGAACCCATCACTTGCGTGATTCCAGTCCATAGTCCACCGCCGGTCGAGTTGTCAGCTCGCGAAAAGTTCGAAGGCGAATTCTCCCCTACATTATGGTCGACCAATCGATGCGAGTTCAGTTCTAATCGCCAAGCACACGCCAACCCCAACTCTAGCAACACCGCGGGTATCAACAACAAAGAGTCGGTCGAGAGCCGGGTTGCTAGGATCGAAGTCAAAATTGACCCCGTGATCGCGCCCAACGTGCCTCCGGCGGCAATCAGCCCAAACAAACGTTTGGCTTGATTGCTTCTAAATAGATCAGCCAACACACTCCAAAACACGCTCGTCGCGAATAACGCGAAGACGTTGATCCAGACAAAGATGACGCGTGCCGTCCAAACGTGAACCACTTCCGATTCGACTTGCAACAAACTCCAAAACAGTAACAAACTGCCCGCGAAAAAATGATACACCACTCGCACGAGCCAGCGTCGAGGCAGGCGAGCGACCACGCCTGAGTAGACCGGAACCGCCACCAACATGGCGAGGAATGTGATGAAAAACAAATGGGGTAGTTTTCCGGTTCCCCCTTCAATTCCCATCGTCTCGCGAATCGGACGAATCGTGAAATAGCTAAGCAGAATGAAAAAGAACCAAGCAAACGCCCACGCGACACACTTGATTTCGTGAGCTTCCACACGCGTCCACCACCGTCCGATCGAATCGGCATTCTCGCTGGTGGAGTGGTTAGGACGGTTCACAGATCGAGGGGGTCCGAGGCAAAAAAAGTCGCTGGACGTCTCCGACGTCCGCAATATCGAAGGGGCTAATTTCCAACGCCAGAGACAACGGGCGACGTCACATCGGTCGATGGAGGTTCTAGCGACTTGATCAACCAAGTCACCCGAGCATCCTTTTGAGTCTGAATCAGATAATCAAAGAGTGCGTTCGCTGCATCGCGTCGCAACGGAGCAATGTCATTCAAGTCGTCAAACGTGATCGTTTTTTCCTCGAATTGGTGCACCAACACCACATGCATCCCCAAGGGACTTTGCACCGGATCACTGATTTCGCCTGACTTGGTGGAGCGGACTGCTTGCATGACACTCGATGGCAAGTCGCCATCTTTTTCAACCCAACCCATCATCCCACCTTCGCCGGCCGAGACCGAGTCGCTGTGATCACGTGCCGCTGCGGCAAAGGCTTGGCTGATGTCATCCGAATCGCGAATCTCGCGAACCAAGTCGCCAAGGTTATTGCGAACGCTCTGAACCGCGTCACTATCGGCCGCGTCGACAGAGACAAAAATCTGAGAGACTTCCCAGCGGCCGCCGCCATAGTTTGCTTTGCGATTTTCAAAGAAGCGCTGTAAATTGGCTTCGGTCAATCGGCTTTTCAAATACTGGCCCCATGAAATCTTAAAATCGAGATCGTCACGCACTGCTTTTTGGGTGGAGAGCCGTTCTATTGCATAACGCTCGAGGTCACTGCCACGCCGCTTCAATTCACTCGCAAGCGATTCCACTTGCCGATCGACGATTGCCGCGAGTGACTCGCCTCCTTGTTCATGTAGCGTGCGGAGCGCGAGATGACGACGCACCAACAACGCAGCCGTCGCTTGCTGAACACGAATGTCCAAATTTTTGACTTGATTCACGCCGAACCGCTCGACGAGCACCAAATTCAATTCACCAAGAAAAATGGGGTCCCCATTGATCGCGGCAAACGGATCCTCAGGCTTCCATTTATCTTCGGCAAACGCCGTGGGGGAAGCCACGATGATTGCGAACAGAAAGGTCAAAACGATTCTAGGGAACTCAATCATGGCAGCATGATGTCCTGCAGAACGAATGAGACTTCGTTGGCAACCACGGCGGTGGGCGACTCGTAAACAAGCGTCGTTTCGCCGACCGAATCGCCCAGATCAAACAGGTATCCGATCCCGACTCCGTTGGCAGTTTGCCGATAGACTTCGTAACCCAGATGATCCGCCCGTGAACCGTCCGCACGTTTAACATAGGCACTGTTCTCAAAAATCCATTGCCGATGACTTTCCAGCGACCGTCCGGCATCGTCCAACGTGACGGCGACTCGGACTTCATGAATCGGCCCGTTCTTTCGCACTTGTTCGAGCGTCACCTGCATCGCATCGAGCTTTACGTCCTTGCCCGGCTCTGACAACGGCAACTCAAACGTTTTACGCTTGCCCGGCAGGATTGCCTTGATGACGCCCGAGAGTGATTCGATTTTTTGCGGCTGGCCAGCGGGCAATTGCATTGGCAAATAAAACTCGCTGAAGGCAATTTCGCTATTGGTGGCAATATCGATTGTCTCGCCGGATTCCTGGGGTTTTAACATCGCCCCGTCATCGAGTTTGCCCCGTACTTGAGCGATCGGAATGGTCAACCCGATGGGAGTGGTTTTGGGTTCCCAGCTTATTTCCATGCTGATATTCAGTGCACTCAGCTTGGGGCGATTCAAAACGCGGCGTGAGTTCACCGAGGTCGGCTCGATCCGATAGACACCCGTGTAAGCGGCCGAATCGACACGTGAAGGCCGATCGGGTTCACGCTGGACAATCTGTAGCGTCTCGCGATCACCGCCATAAAAATTGATGCCGAGATTGGCTTGATCGAGCACCAGATCC
>CAXBHV010000541.1:0-5523 GCA_963974855.1 uncultured Rhodopirellula sp.
CCGGGTAATGCGTGGAACCCGGCCGCTCACGCGCGAGCGGCTCACCATCGCAATGTACCTGTCGCCTGAATTAACAGGTCGCTTGCCCCGGTTGAACGTAGGAACCGTGGCTAGTGCAAGACGGCTAACATACTGAAAGACTCCTGCCTACCTGCTTAAATCTTCGCAGTGAGAGCCAATTGGACGGCCGGCACTGATTTCTGGGCAATGATTTCTGCCGCATGCTCGATCAGGCCAGGGGCGAGGCGGGGAAAGCATGATCTAGAACGTCACTCCACGATGAGGTCTGCCAAGCGTCATCATATTTGTTCACGGATCACGACGTGAATGACACCAAGTGCCATTCACAAACATTGATTCATTCAGCAACGAACCTTTACTCTTCCTCTTCAGGCACGGGCTCCGCATTGAGTTCTTCTTCAGAGATATTCAACTCGGGGTGCTCGTCGATGTAAGCCTGCATTTCATCTTGGTTGGTGGGCACGGTCGGAGCGTCCGAACCGCAGCCAACCATCGTGAAGCAAGCGGTCAATGACAGCAGTAGTAATCGAATTTTATTCATCATAGCTTTCAGAATGGGCGGTTGAATTTAAGGGATAATACGAAATGATTTGGAGCTTGTTTACTAGAAATCCTCGATGGTTTCCTTGGAAGCTCGAGTCCCCAAAGCTCCCCAAAGCCCGTACGGACTGGCGATCCCTGGCGTCGAATCCGGGTCCGTGTGTTGACCATGAATTCCAACTTGACCACGACCCGAGTCACCGGACTCAATGGAATCCGTGACATACTTCACCGCACCATCGCCCATCAAAACATGCACGCCGCCTTGGTGACGACTGCTGGGTGGCGCGACAACGATCGAGTAATAGAAATTATTGCCGCAAAGCTCGGCATTAGGCGGCAGGATCGTCAGCATTTGGGTATAGATCGGCAGCAACGAAGCCCACTTCATTCCACGACGCTCTTCTCCGCTGCCGGTCAAGCGGTTCGGTGCGGGGGATTGGGACCAAAATTGCGGACGTTCCGGGTCAATACTTTGACGACAAGCCAGATTTCCGCCCATGTTCAAGATGTTCGAGACCTGGTTATCGGCCAGATGAGTTCGCTTATCACGATCTCCTAAATCCGTCACGATCTCGCCCGCAAAAATTGTGTTGGACAATCCGTCGAGCACGTCGCGGAACTTGGAATCGAGCTGAACCATGAACGCCCCTCGCTGCGAAGCTCGGACTCGGCTGTACATCTTAGGCGTTCCACCCGATTGAGTTGCACCCGTTAAACGATTGAGTGCTCCGCCAAACCCGGTGTCACAAGAGTCACCCGTACACATCGCGTAGTTCGTACGACCGGTCGCGGGAAGTCCCACCCCCGGATCGCTCGGGCAACGAAGCGTCGGAATGTTTGTCAACCAAGGGTCATAGTTGCCCCAATTCAAGTGCGCCGAGAGAGGCATTCCGGGCCAAGGCCCCATCGCATTGTAGGTGCGAACGCCTCCGCTACTGTCCGTCGTCTGAAATGGGTTGCTGATTTGCTCCCATAACGCTTGTTGTTCAAAAAATGGGGTCAATGCAACCAAGGCTGATCGCTCGAGGCGATTGTTGCCTCGTCGCCCGCTCTCGTGCCTCCCAGCATGGGTACCTTTTGTTCCGCCGCCTTGAACCGGCAGCTGTTTGTAGGCCGCATGATAATTATGGATCGCGAGGCCAATTTGCTTGAAATTGTTGCTACAGCTCATTCGGCGAGCCGCTTCGCGAGCGGCCTGGACCGCTGGCAACAGCAGACCCACAAGCACTCCGATGATTGCGATTACAACTAGCAGCTCAACTAACGTGAACCCTTTGGATTCATTTGATGTTCTCATCACACTCTTTCCCTTTAAAAAAGACAACTGGAAGAATAGACATCAGGCTCGAATGAAAACTACGAGCACTCTCTGTGGCCTAAGCCATGCCGATATCGATGTAGATAAGTTTGCGAATCGATCTGATATCGGCTTCAGATGGATGCAGAACGAATGTTTCGTCCTGATGCCCTGCTCATGGCAGTGTCCTTAACTCTAAAGTGTGGGGGACAAGGTTATTGGACTAAATGATTGCCATGCCGTTAAAGTGCGCACAAATCCAGTATTTTCCCCCTATTTCGAGCCAACTCAGGTGCATTCCGATGTTTTCCCATCCTTGAATCAGCCGAATAGTGCTCGGTCTTAGAACACCACCTTCGAAGCGTATTAAGGGGACATGCAGCGCCTGCGCCTAGATGTTCGATTGCAAGGTGAGTTGTCCAAGAGAAGAACAATGTCTGAGGGGGTAATGAGTCGCAACACCTCCTCCACCTTTCCTTCTGGCGCCAACATCGTCCGCGACAAACCGAAAAGAGGGGGCAACATCCCCCAGGGTGATTTCGAGTTTACGACAAGGCTTCTTGTTGATGGTCGCGAGTATCCTGATCTTCGGATTAGCTTGCGACTGCCTTCTGTTTTCAGTAACGCTGTTCTTATGTGATGTCCATTCCTTGCCCTGCTCCTGATTGTCAACTTGTTGACCCGTCCCGTGCGTTGCCTTTCGTGCGACGCGAAAGTGACGGCCGCTGAAGAGTGCGCGCCAACGGCTTGTTCCTGCTGCTCACATGACCATGGGATTCCGAAATCGGAAATCCCCGAACCGTGTGGTAACGATTGCGGGGGCCAAACCTGTATTTGCGAAGGGGCAATGATCGAGTCGGGGGTCAAAGACGCTGCAAAGGTGCAGTGCAGCATCGAAAAGAAGGCCGTCACCGTGATCCCCGAGCAAGACGTGCGGCTGAGTCCGAACGGCGTTTGGGAACTGATAGAAAGTATCGGCAAAACACCCAACAAGATGGTGACACCGAACAGGACGATTACGTCCAAGCCCAAAAGCTAGCAGGGCGTTCGAGCGGGGCAGAGACAAAGAGTGCTTCGAGTCGCTCCCCATTGATGAACGCTTGAGATCGTCAATCTCTCATTTTCAATCGGCAAAAGGGGCGGAGTCAATTCTTCGCCCCGTTTGCCAATCCGACTGACCCGATGCCTTACAAGCCCGATGCCTTACAAGAACGTCCGGTTTAGAAAAAATCATAACCCAAAGCGTAAGCGAGGGACTTCAAGCAGATCGCATCTCCTTACCGGAGGTTCCTCGCTCACGGCGCCAATTCGACCTCTTGTCTTGTTAAGACACCGTCGCCGTTGGCATCCAGATCATCGAACACTCCGTACAGTTTCTTGGGTGTATCGCTGCGGGCTAGTTTGCCATCGCCGTCGCTATCAAGCTGCTCAAATTTCTGTACTCGAGCCGCATTGCGAATCAATGCTTCAGCTCGTTCTCGTAGTGTCATCGCAGGCTTTTTCACTCCGGCTCGCTCTTGCGCGCTGAGCGGCACGGCATAGTGGTAGTAGCCAATCATCATCTCGTCCCACGTTTGATCGCCCCAACGAACCGTCGCAGTCGGATCGGGATTGTTCAAATTGTCTTCGCTGTTGTCAAAGGTCGCGGTACAGACGATCCGGCTTCCCTCGGGGACCGCCAACGGATCCTGCAACACGTAGGTTGTCTGCCAATTGAAATCGTAGTGGGGGATGTCCAACAGCGTTGTCCGTTTGCCCGCCGCCGTTTCCAGCTCGTAGCGAAACGATTTGCCACGCACATGCATGTGCGGACTCATGCTCAATAATGTCGCCTCAGCAGGAAAACGAGGACTCGTTCCCGACGTCTGGTAGTTCGCTTCCCCTGGCGGGATGTTTAGTCGCGGCTGTACTGCACTGGTCGTCACAATCTCGTGCGTGATCGATTCAGGATCGGCAAAACAGATTCCTAGCGAACTCTGGTCCTGCTGCTCGGTTCCAATCGGAGTGTAGTGCACTTGGAAAATCAGTTCGCTGCCCGCCGGAATCCGCTTGGCATGTCCCTTGGGTGCCAATTCCAATCGTGCTCCGGGAACATAACCGACCAAAAAACCACGTGCTGCATCCAAACCGCCGCGGGTTCCCTTGGGTGCCGCGAATGCCAAAATGTGGTGGACGACTTCGCGATTACCCGGTTTCAACTCGGCCGCTTCGATCCACACGTCTTTGTCCAACTTCGGATCGACTCGGTAGTATTGGTAACGCACCTCGCCAGTCGCGGGAATTTTGACGCTCTCAGTACTGACGGGAACCACCAAATCGGGTTCACGTGGCAATTGCCATCCGGGCACTTTTTCGGACAGCGGCGGCAGATCACTGGCGTCACCTTTGGGCGACCCTGCATCGACCCAGGCATACAAGAGTTCTTTTTCTTCGTCGCTCATCATACGGTCGTTGGCAAACGGCAAGTGATCGCCACTGGCGTGCCAAGGCGGCATCCGGCCTTCGCGAACTACCTCGGCCATCATGTCGGACCATCCCGCGACCTCGTCGTAATCGGTCAACGAAAACGGTGCGATCTCACCATCGCGGTGACACTCGGCGCAACGCTTTCTGAGAATCTCGGCGACCTGGCCACCGTACGTCACGTCACTGTGCTCGGCGACTTTTTTGGTACGACCGATGATGCAACCAACCGTGTCGGTTTGCGGCAGCGAAACCTCACGCCCCGAAGTCAATTCATCCAGTGCACTTCGCAGATCGTGACGACGTGGTTCGTCGCGGATATAACCGATCCCATATTGGTCATCGATTCGGCCGCGATAACGTAGCTCGCGATCGGCGTCGTAGACAAACACCTCGGGAGTCCGCTCCGCAGCGACTTGATCCGCAAACCGATTGCCGGCGTCTTTCAACAGTGGGAACTCGATGCTTTGACGTTTTGCAAACGAAGCAATCTCTTCGAGCGAATCTTGACGATTGCTCATCACACCGATCACGCGAACGGATTGCGACTCGTATTGCTGCTGAATTTCGCCCAGCCGAATCGCGTACAACTTGGCCAGCGGACACTCGGTACCGAGCATGGCGACAACGAGTATCGAATCGGACTGAAAATCGTCGAGCTTCCACGTCCGCCCGCGGAAATCGATCAAATCGATTCGCTCCAGCGATGTGCCGCCGGCGACGGCGGGATCACTCGCAAGCGTTGGCAACATGGGTACCACCAGGGAGAGCACGGCGACCAGAATGGACGCGATTCGGAATCGAACGCAAATCACAAAGCACCTTCGAGGTTGGACGTGTATCTTGGTTGGAAGAGAAATTTAGTTTGGATTTTTGGCCGTTTGGGCGAACGCCTTGAAACATTTCCTGTAGCGGAACTCGTCAAGAGTTTCGGGGGCATACGTCAATCGAACGAAAGTCTTGACGACTTGTTGATTTAGTGAGCCGCGACGCGGGAACCGGCCCTACTCGAAATCGAAACTTGCATCCTTACTTTTTGGCTCATTCCTCAATAATGAAACCACCGAGCGACTCCGATGTTTCGGCGGCTTTTTGCCAGCTGATCGACCCCAGCATTAAAATATCCAAAGTTCGCTCGGTTGGGGGTGGCTGCATCAGCAGCGCCATGCAAATCACGCTAACGTCGGACCGGCTCGGCA
>CAXBHV010000542.1:0-5517 GCA_963974855.1 uncultured Rhodopirellula sp.
CAGCGACAAGTCGATTCGAATCTTCCAAAATCGTTTTATGAGACTGCAAAAACGATTCGCTCCGACGGTTCAGGGTATGTCGAGTTTGTCGATACCGACGGCGTCATGAAGATTGCTGTCGACAACGATTTGATTATTCGCATGCGTTTTCGCGCCGGTGACTTTATCACTCCAGGAAATGTTTTGATGTTGGCATCGCCAGCGTCGCGTGTCAGCGACGAGATTGTCGAGCAATTGTCAGCGACTTTTGTATCGGGGGCTCAGCGAACTGCAAAGCAAAACCTGCGGTTCGTTTTCAACCAATTGGTCGAAGTGTCTGAACGAGCTCTTTCGCCCGGTGTCAATGATCCCTTTACTGCGATCAACTGCATGGATTGGTTGCAATCGGCTCTCGAACGGTTGGCCGAGCGTGAGATGCCCGATGCTTATCGCTATGACTCGGATCAACAACTGCGGATCGTGGCCGAGCCCGAGACGTTTAGCGATTTTGCTTCGCTTGTCTTCGATCAATTACGGCCTTATGTCGCAGCCGATCGGAATGCGTCCATCCATATGATGGAAATGTTGGCGAAGGTGGCATTGTCAGCGACAAGTGATTCGCATCGCAGGTTGTTAGTGCGGCACGCTGGTGCGTTACGACGCGAGTGCAAACGAGCGTTAGCCGATCAACGTGGCATGAAACTATTGTCCGATCGATTTCGCTCGATGGTCTGGTTACTGCGTGATCCTGTTTATCGCCAACGTGTGCTGGATACGGGGAATTGGGTTGGCGGCAGAGCTTAGGCTCCGCTCGTTCCTTGGCCAGCCACGATACAAGGATTACTTTTTCTCAGGAATACTTTTTTTTGTATCGGCATCCCGTTTGCATGGTAGTGGTGACGACAGACTAGAACGCACCTCATCAAAAAGGGATCGCCCGATGGCTATGACAACCAGCGAAACGATACTTCAAACTCTCAAACCAGGTGACCTCGAAGAACTTGCCTCCATCACCGCCAAGCCATGCGTTTCGATTCTGATGCGTACTCATCGCTCGGGCCCGGACACTCAGCAGGGATCGATCCGGCTAAAGAATTTACTTAACGACGCCAGTAAGAAACTGAAGTCGATGGATCACGATGACGCGATCCTCGATCAAGTCAAAGAGGGGGTTCGGGAGAGCAATTTTTGGCAGCATCAAGGCGATGGGCTCGCGATATTTTTAACGCCCGACAAATGTCAGATGTTCCGCTTGAACCGCGAAGTAGACGAGACGGTCCATGTCGGTGAAACCTTTTTGCTATTCCCGTTAATTCGTGAACAAGGCAACCGTGATCGCTATTTCGTTCTCTCGCTAACCTGGGACGAAGCAAAATTGTTTCAGCGTCGCGGTGAATCGCTCGAACTTATTGAAACCGAATCGCTTCCAGCAAAGTTCAACGATTTGATTTTGCCGCGAGACCCTGAAGTGAACTTGCAGAACCGGAGTCACCAAACTCTCGGGAATACCGGAGGCTCGTCGACAGCGATGTTCCATGGTCACGGACAAGGCGAAGACAAAGTCGAAGCGGATCGCGAACACTACTTGTCGTTGGTCGGCGAAGAAGTTGTAGGCGCGATGTACAACACCGGACTGCCCCTCGTTGTGGTCGCGACGGAGGAGGTCAATGGCCATCTTCAAGCGGTCAGCGATGTCAGCGTCGATGCCAAAGTGAGCGCCAGTCCGTCGCAGTGGAAGGATGCCGATCTTCGCGATCATGCTCACAAGGCGATTGCTCCGAAATTGGATCAACAGCACGATGAGTTTGAGGAACGGTTCGGTACCGCGCTGGCTCAATCGAAAGGGTCCAGCGATATTGCGGACGTTTTGGACGCCGCGAAAAATGGTCGGATTGAGTCCGTCATGATCCGCGATGGAGCACGAGAGCTGAATCGCGTCAATGAAATCGTGATTGAAACGTTGCGGAACGGCGGAGATGTATTCAGTAAGCGGTTTGAAGACTCGAGCGACGCAGCCGAGGTTGCGGCGATCTATCGCTTTTGAACTGACCGAATGAGACGTACGGAAAATGACGCTCGGTTTCCGGCGTAGCTGTCGTCGCCAGACTGCGTAAATCCACGCTCTGGCGAGCTTAGCTACGACGTCAATCCACCGCACCTTTATTGATGATGTTCTCAAGCGGAGGCTCGCAGTTGAGGGACAGCGAAAATGTCGCGAGTGTTTTTAACTTCACCAACCCATTGGGTGACCCAAATGCAAAATCAACGAACAATTGTTTTTTTCTTTGCCTACGTCGCATTGGCGATTGCGACTTTGGTTACGGTGCGTGCCGATGAGCCATCGCAAACTCGCGTCGCCGTTCCCGACGGAACGCCCAGCCAGATCAGTGACTGGGCGTTGGCCGGAGTGATCTGGAGTGACGCAAGCTTGACTCAGCGATTGGCGATCGAGGCAGCTAAACAGGCCGAGACGCAAACGCAGGCTGAGGAGTTGCGAACGATCGCTCGCCAGTCGTCGCAGTTGATCGAGGCGTTAGAGGCATTTGGATGGCGGCATGTCCAACGCACCGCGCAGCAAACCAGCAGCCAGTCTGCTGGAGTTCGCGACGGCGAGTCGGGAACGAAGGCGTTGCCGGACCCTGAAGCGGTAGGCGAAGCAATTGCGGGTTCGCTCGATCCTCTCGTCGGGAATCAAGCATCGGCGGCGGCAACGAGGGCTGCGAAACAGCGCGATCAACGACGTGACGTCGCGGAAAACCGGGGCGTGAATACGGCTGCCGAGGGGCTGAAACGTTTTGACACAGAAACACCGGCCGGGCGCGATGATCCCGGACTTGATGACGAGCTCACCGCGTCTGGAACGCCTTTGCACGTTGCCCCCTATCGTGTTGATGACTACATCGACGAGACGGCGAGTGAGTCTCGCAATCGGGCTGACGCGATCGAAGATGGTGTCGAAGGAGCAATTGCGGCTGCTGCGGGACAACGCGGTTTGCAGCGGCCAGCGTCGGATCGTATCAGCAAGCGTGAAGTGATGACTCGATCGGCCACACTGCCGTTCGCCGAAGATTCCATCTATGACAGTAACGATTTCGATCCCGATGTGGACTACATAATTAACAATCCGCATCCTCTCTATCCGGCTAAAAAAGAAGGCGATACGCTGGGGGATCGAGACGACGATATCAATCGGAATGATCCCGCAGCGGTGATAGACGGTGAGGACGAATTCATTGCCAACACCGCGCGGCGCAGTGCCGCGGACGAAACGGCAACGGAACCGACCCCCTCTACGCGAATCAATCTAGATCGCTACACAGGCCAGCGAAATGAGCATTTGTCGGATGCAAATTGGGTGCAGTTTCATCTCGAAGCGAACCAGGCTGTGTGGCGACAATTCACCAACCCGGACAACGTTGTCCGCCGCGCAAACGATGCGATCATCAAGCTAAAAGCGGACGTCAGCGTGGCAAAGCGAGCAACCAGCGATCCGCGGTTACGCAAGATTTTGGACGTCATCGCCGACTAGTGCCAGCTTCACCCGATCGATGACCGAGTCGTCTTAGGGTCACGCGATCTTTGCCTATTTCCTCCTATTTCCTCCTGTCGCGACGGGGATCGTCGCAATATTCAATTCCAAACTGCCATGAAAATGATTAACCTTGCTGCCTCCGCAGCATTGACTTTATGTTTCTCGGGTTGCCAAAGCGAACCGACCACACCACGAGAAGAGGCCGAAAGAGCTCAAGAGAATCTCGAGTCGGCGCGTGAGCGTGCCGCGGAAATTGTTGCTGAATCCGAAGAGGAAGCGGTCGATATCATCGCCGACGCACGCGAGGAAGCGGCGGCGGAAGTGCGTGATGCAAAACGCGATGCCAAGACGATGGTCCAGGACGCCGAAGAAGAGCTGACGCTAAAACTGAATGAATTGAGTGACCCTGGTCTTGCGCCAAACAAGGAAGAAGCCAAAGGGGTTGAAGACATCCAGCCGGGTGTCCCAGTACCGGAATAACCAGTACCCGAATAACCAGTACCCGAATAAACCAGTGCTCAAAACTTCCATCGTCGGATCAATAAGTGAGGGGCCGTAGTGGACGAGGCAACGAGTCACAACGCCATCATCAAATCCAGAGGACTCGTAGCCTCGTCCACTACAGAAAAACCCGTCCGCTACGGAAAAAGCCGCCAATCTTCGTTCCGGCGTCCCTTATTGGAACAATGGTTTACTTGACTCGCATCCCGCTGCCATGCCAGAGCACTTGCAAATCGCGTTCGTTCCATAATTCCAAACCGACTGATGGATCAGCGATCACAATTCCGTCGGGACGTTTACCTAAGGCGACCACCGAATGTCCCATTCCTGGGATCCAGCCCCATTGATCGGCATAGCGACGATCCTCGATGCCGTACGGAAGCTCAACAGCCAGCAGCACCGGCCAGTCATCTTTTGCGAGTAGCTCGGCATGCGATTCGTCAAGAACCTCGACGGTTCGATCGTGCTGTTGTGAGATGAGTTTAACGCCACGATACAATCCTAGCGTCGGAGTCCCGCTGGAATCGGTCAGACACAGAGGGATCATTTGTGATTCGGCAACGTCGATCCCTTCGGCACGAAACAGTGTCGCCGCAGCAGCCGGGCTACAGGTGGCCCAGGATGTTTGCATGGCCACCCCATTTTCCCAATCATCGCCGCCTTGTGGCGGTGGTCGCACCGCCATCGACAGCAGCGGCCAATAGATCGCAGCCAGGGAACTGAGGGCGAGTAGTGTGGCGAGTGATCCGCGACGCCAGCGAGGCGTGTTCGGTAATCGCCATGCCCATCCCGCAGCCAACGCCGCGAAGATGGCTGCGAAATTGGTGTAAATGATTGCCGCTGAGACTGGGACAAGTTTAGCCCAGAACAATTGGCCTGATCCATAGAACAAAAAATAGACCATTGCAAAGACGGCCAACGTCAGGCAGAGGATCGTGCGCTGCCCCTTGCTGGAGTAAGCATAAAAGGCGGTAAACATTCCACACGCGATTGCGATCGCGGTCATGACCGCGATTGCGACCGTCAAGTCATTTGCCATTTTGATCTCGAGCCGCTTCGTTGTTTTCAATCAATCGTTTTGCTGTTTCTTCACGGTACATTTGCGTCGAGGTTTCATGAGGCGGTTCGGCAACATCGTCTGGGACGTTTTTAATCGCCTCGTCGCGGGTGGGATGCGAAACACCATGGACGGTTTGAACATTCGGCGTGGTCATCGTAACAATAAATCCTTGTGGGAAAAGCCAGATCGAGTGAGCCTGATCTTTTAGTCGTGAAATGGGTAGCAACCGTTGCAGTCGAGTGACAACAACACGAGAAAAGGTTAAGCAAAGGGCATGCCAGTATCCGGCCATCGATCGCAAGAACACGACGCTTCTCGCTTCCTGGGGACGCTCTTCTCGCTGAATCGCGTCAGGTTGCGACGGCAATTTTGGAAGCATCCGGCAAAACCGTAGCTAGTGTCTGTCATAAAACCTCGAGGCGGCGTAATTTTACAGCTTGAGAGG
>CAXBHV010000543.1:0-5511 GCA_963974855.1 uncultured Rhodopirellula sp.
GTTGATTAGGTGAGCGACGCTGGTGATCAAATGTCCGACTTCAACGGGCGCGTTGGGTTCCTCTCGTGATTTGATACAGTCGAGCCAGTTGCCGACATGGTTTTCCGACTCTTCACCTTCGAACGGTGCGAGCAGTGTCGTCGGGTTGCAGGCGAAGCGTCCTCGATTGATTTCCAGCTTGCCCTTCTCGCCGATAAAGATGCCTCCAAAAGCGGGCCCATTGTCGCTTTCCAGTCGAACAACCGTACCGTCTGGGTAATAAAGACGGACTCCCCGCTCGCGAACTTCTTTTGCATCCGTGGTCGGCTCGATTCGCGTTGGCGCGACATTATCCCAGCCCATCGCCAAATGAACCATATCCAGGGCGTGTGCACCTCGATCACAAATGGGACCACCGGTGAAGGCATCAAAATTTCGCCACCTACGGTGAAGTTGTTCGTTGTAGTCGAGCAGCTGCGCCTGGTCACAAAATCGATCCCAATCCATACCTTCGGGAACGGCCTGCTTGTCCAGGCCGGTCGCCGGACGCGAGCCGGAGTAGTTCTTGACGAGAATTGTGTGCACTCTGCCGAGGCCGCCGTTTCGAACAAATTCACAGGAATATTGGTTGTTAGCCGTGCTGCGTTGTTGCGTTCCGACCTGCAACACGCGTTTGTGCTTGCGAACGGTTTTGACTAACGCACGGCCTTCGGGAATGCTGAAGCTGAGCGGCTTTTCGGCGTAGATATCTAGCCCTTTCGCACAGGCGATAATCGCCGCCCGCACACGTACGTGATCCGGCGTTGCGATCATGACCGCGTCAAGCTCTTCTTGCTCGAACATCTGTTCGTAATTCTGATAACGTTTCCACGCTGCGCTGGCTTTTGGATCGTTCTTATTGTCAGCCGCAAGAACATCGATCTGCGGTAGATAACAATCGCAGACGGCGACCAATTCGGCTCGATGCGATTCGCGAGACAACGCGCGTATCAGCCATTTGGCTCGATTCCCCGCTCCAATAAGCCCGACTCGCAACTTGGCATTCGCCGATGCTGGCGAGGCAGCGTAGATTGCTGACGGCAACAGACCGGACGCAGCCAGCGTGGTGGTCGCGCCGAGCGATTTCAATGCTGTTCGACGTGAAGGGTGGTTCTGAGCGGAAGGATTCATGGTAGGTCCTGAGGTTCGGGTTGTTTTCATGATGTGAAAGGACTGGACTATTACTTCTCTTTCCCTTGTCGGGTTTCCCTACGCTTCTTGGTAAGGGCGGAGGGAAGGGGCTGAGCGGCATCCTCGAAGCCGGGGACCAAGGCGCGGAGTTTTTTGACAGTAGTAGCATATTTCGGGTTATCGATCTGGTTGGTCCATTCGTGAGGGTCCTTGGTGGTGTCGTAGAACTCCTCTTCTTCGGCCCCATAGCGGGTGTAGCGTCCGAGTTCGTGCCGGATGCTGATGTAGGCAAGGTCCGTTTTGGTTTTATTGCACAATCCGGTGATGGCGGTGCTTTGCCACGGAGCCTTCGGATCTCTAAGCAGGGGGACCAGCGAGCGTCCATCGATGTACGCGGGGGGCGTTAGACCGCAGAGTTCGGCTACGGTGGGGTAGATATCCAACAGGGATACGAACCTTTCCGACATGCCCCCGGCTGTGGTGACCTCCGGCGCGCGAAACATCAACAACGTGTGAGTCCCCTCTTCCCAGAGTGTGGTTTTTTGCCAGTGGTGCTTTTCCCCCAAGTGGAAGCCATGGTCGGTGAGGAAGACGACAATGGTGTTGTCCTTGTAGGGGCTTTTTTCGAGGGCATCGAGGACGCGCCCCATCTGCGTATCGACGTAGGTAGTCGTGGCCAAGTAGGCCTGCACCGCCTCTTTATATTTGCCAGACTTAATCACCTTGTCGGCGAAGCTCCCGATCCCGTCACTCACTCCTTTCGCCAGGGGAGGAAGGTCATCCAGGTCATCCTCCTTCAGTTCGGGAAGGACAATCTGGTCCAGGGGGTACATGTCAAAATACGTTTGCGGGACATACCAAGGCATGTGAGGATTGAAAGAGCCGTAGGCCAGAAAGAATGGCTTGTCGTGTTTTTTCTCTAAGACCGCGATGGCTCGATTGGCTCCTCTGGTGTCATTCATTTGTTCATCGGTGAGGTGGATCGGTCCCCAGTCCTGCTCGCCCCCGCTGAGTTTGGCCAGAGGCGCACCGGGAGGAGCCGGATCCCTTTTGTGGCCAACATGTTCATTCCAGTGCTCCTTTTGGTCCCAGCCGTGGGTGATTTTGCCGTAACCGAAGGTGTCGTAGCCACTCTTCTTGAACAACCCGGCCAGAGATAGCACCGCATCCTGGTTGAGTGCCTCGCTACTGCTGATGGTCTGCGCGTTGTTGTAGATACCCGATTTCCAGGGGGCTACACCGGAAAAGAACGCCGTGCGAGATGGCGAACAAACCGGCGCGGCGGTATAAGCTCGCGTAAAGTTCACTCCACTGTTGGCAAGCTTTCGAAGATTCGGTGCGACCACCTTGCCTGCATAGCGATCCGCGTTTTCCAACATCCAGCTGTTCAAGTCGTCGGCAACCAGGAAAAGCACGTTCATCGGTCTTTCCGTCGGTGTCGCTGCCCCGACCGACTGTGTGAACAGCGCAATGATGGCACCGGCGAAGAATTGTATGAGTCTGAAACGCATCTATTGTTTGCTCCTGTTCTTTCTGTTCTTCTTTGTCTTTGGATCGTCCGCACCAGGAAATCTGCCAATTGGTCGACTGTTGGCTTCGAGTTCGCTGACCGCTTCGTTCATTCTGCGTCGCAGGTCCGCCACAATTGCGGGATGATCGGCTGAGACGTCTTGAGTCTCACCGGGATCGGCTTGGAGGTTGAAGAGCGAACCCGCTGGAGCGGATGGACGCTTTCCCTCTCGACCGCTCTTTCCGCCTGGCTTTAGGTCTCGGACAAGCAGCTTCCACTGCCCGTGACGAATCATCGAGCCTGGCACGATGAATGATTCGTGGATTGGTTTTTCAACCTTCTCGCTCTTCATGTAAGGCAGGATGCTTCGGCCGTCGATGACACGGTCGCCCGGCGGATCGACTTCGGCCATCGCGCAGAAGGTCGGCAGCAGGTCGATGATTCCGGTGATCTGACTGTTGGTCGAACCCGGCTCGATCGTGCCTGGCCAGCGCATGATGCACGGCACACGAATGCCGCCCTCAAAGTCAGTCCATTTGCCATCGCGGTAGGGGCCAGCATCACCACCGTCGATGCCAAGCACGGGGCCGTTGTCCGATGCGAAGACGAACAGCGTGTTTTCCGCGATGTCATGCTCGTCAAGTGCGTTCATGAGTTCACCGACCTGCCAGTCGATTTCACGAATCACATCACCGTAAGTGCTTCGCCGGGAAGTCCCTTTGAAACGCTCATTGGGAATCCACGGCGTGTGCGGCAACGGCGAAGCGTAGTAGAGAAAGAACGGGCGTTCTTTGTTCTCTTTGATGAAGCCAACCGCGGCGTCGAGCAGTTTCGGGGAATGCTTTCCGTCGGTCTTGTGCTTGATCGACTCAATGCGTTTCAGGTTCCGATAGATGCCCGTGCCCTGGTCGAGATCGATCATGAAACCGTAAAAGAAGTCGAAGCCGTGACGAGTGGGATTAAACGCGTCCCATTCGCCCAGATGCCACTTGCCCACAATTCCCGTTGTGTAGCCGGCGGTCTTCAGCAGCTCTGGCGTCGTGACTTCGTCCGCGTGAATTCCAATGCGGTCTTTGTTGTAGATGACTTTGGTGCAACCCGCGCGGTGGGCGTGCGAACCAGTCATGAACGCCAGACGCGTCGGCGAGCACCGCTGATGCACATAAAAGTCGGTGAACTTCATGCCCTGCTTGCACAGCCGGTCGATGTTTGGTGTCTCAAGTGAATCCGAGCCGAAGCAACCGAGGTCGCCGTAGCCCTGGTCGTCCGTCAGAAAGACAACGATGTTCGGTTTGTCGGCGGCTTCCACGACGCCCGCAGTCAACGCGAAAAGCACAACGCAAATCAGGCTGCGTACGCCCAATCGTAGGATTCGGTATCTCATTGGTTCATTGATCAATTTACGTGTCATTATTTCCGTTCCGCAGGCAGTAATTGCAAGGCGTCTATGATCACAAAACCCGTCGTGTCTGCGTTCGTTATTTGAATTTCTGTTTTCACATCCGCACTGAGATCGACCGTTCCGATCGGGCGAAAATGTTTGCCGTTTGGAAGCGGCACGGTTTGATCACCTGGATGCCATGGCTGTGGGGACCGGACGAAACGGTCACGGGGACGTTCTCCGCACGGGTTTCGTGCGCCGAGTAAGCCATGAGCAACTGATATCGCCCGGACTTTGGCGCTTTGAATCGAAAGTTCGCGGTCGCTTTGCCATCGCCTCTTGATTTCGCATCGTTTTCTCCGCTGAAGATGTATCCGTCTTCGACGTACGGTTTGAAATTCGTTGACGGAGACCAATTGCCTGTCAGCTTCGCTTGCTTGTCGTCCAATACAATTCCGGAAAACGAATCCGCGGCAATGGAGCCGTTCGCGGATGGCTTCTCAGACACTTTCGGCAATTCCAGAACCTGTTTTTGAGCAAGCAATCGCTCGCGCAGTTTCGTGTAGTTGAGTTTCTGCACGGGTACTTCGTCTTTCGCTGCCAATGCGGCCGCAACACCCGCTCCCTGGCCGATCACCATCCATGCGCCTTCGATCCGGAGCGACGAGATGCCCACGTGGGTGCATGAAAGCGCGATGGGCACGAGCAGATTGTCGCATTGGTCCGGCTTCGGCAGTATCGCGCGGTAGGGCACGTGGTAGGCGTAGCCAACACGCTGACCCTTCACACGCACGGGGAAGATCGTGCCTTCGTTGATCACGCCGCCATCCTTCAGCGCGATGCGTTGGACGTCATGTGAGTCGATGGGGAAGGAAGAGATTGCGATCGGGTCGTCCTTCTCCGGCTCGTCGATGATGTCGCTTTGGCTGATGACATACATTCCCTTCATGCGGCGGGATTCGCGGACATACAGCGCGGGCGGGAAGTGATCGTGTTCGACGAACTCGTCCTTGCAAAGACCAAGCTTTGCATATTGATTGCGAATCTTCGCGGGAACTGCCGGGTCGGTAGTCAGGAAGTGGATGAACTCGAGGGTGTATTGTTTGTGGGCTTCCCAGATCTTCTTTCTGCCTGCTTCGTCGGCCGAGTGCCATTCGTTAGCGCCACCGACCAAGCCGATTGAAAACTGTCGCCCGATCGAGTTGTTCCCATCGAACTTGTTGTTGGGAAGCTTCAACTGGCCGAGCCCAACATTTCTGGCCGGCAGCGGATACCTGTCATAACCAACACTTCCACCGCCACTCTTCAAATAGCGGCGGACAATCTCAAACCGGGTCGGGTCGTAGTGGTCCGGTTTGGGCATGGGCACGCGGTTGTCCGCGCTGGCGGTGAGGCACAGTCGGAAACTGTAGGTCATGATGTTGTTGTCGCCCGCCTTGTCATCGCCCGCGTCATCGGTGGTGAGCAGCTG
>CAXBHV010000544.1:0-5506 GCA_963974855.1 uncultured Rhodopirellula sp.
AGAAAGCCAGCGCAACCAAAAATCACGACAACACCAACGTTTTAGCGGACCAGCATTAGCCCTCTCCGGTCGCTGTTGCGGCCGATCCTCCCAAAGAGTTAGTTGCGTCATGCCGGAACGTCGCTCCGCTGCGGTCCGGCTTACTTTCCGTACCCAATTTCCTTCCTTCAAAACTGTAGAGAAAAAAAATGTATCGCTTACCAAAATTTCTGTCCTTGCTGCTTGTGATTTTCACGACGTCGGCCGGATCAGCGCACGATGTTTGGCTACAAACCAACACACCGATCGTGCGGACCGGTGAAAACGTTTACGTCGACCTCCGTTTAGGCAATCACGGCAACCACCACCGTGATTTCAAGCTTGCTGGCCGAATTACCCTCGATTGGGTTTCCGTAGAGCACATCACACCCGATGGCAACAAAACGGACATCAAGGGTAGAATGTTTGCTACGGCATCGGCTGAAAAAGAAGGCTACTGGACCACCCCGCTGGCGGTTTCCAAGCCTGGCGTTCACTGTGTCGCCGAGTCGCTTGATCGCGTAATGAATCATGGCAAGTCGATTCGCAGCATCCGTACCGCCAAGACTTATTTCCTCGTTTCCGATTCACTTGATGCACCGACTTTGGATCGTCATGTGCATCAGAAGCCGCTCGGATTACCGCTGGAATTGGTGCTGCAAACGTGCCCGTTTAGTGAGGCGGTTGCGGGCAGTCCGATTACCGTTCAAGTTTTGCATCAGGGCAAACCACTTGCCGATGCTGTCGTCGCTTTCATTCCTGAAGGAGTTGAATTGTCAGGCGAATTTGATCCCGAGTACGAATTTCGCAGCGACAGTGATGGTAGGGTGTCGTTCGTTCCCAAGACAGGCAATCGTCATTTGATCGTGGCTCATTACACTGCCGAGGACGAACGCAGCGATGAATACGAATTCACGAGCTACGCATCCACGATCACGATCGATGTTCCCAATTCACGTCGCATTGCTAACTCGAAGTAAGCAGACGCGATCCACTTTGAAATCCATTTTTGACTCAAGGAAAAATACGATGAAACGAATCTTTCTCCTCGCGACTCTCGCCCTTTGTGTTGCAGTCTTAGGCTGCGGAAAAAGTACCGAGACAGCGACCACTGCGACGCCGGCGACGGCGGAACCAGCGAGCGAAGCAACGCTCGTAGCGCTACAGAAAGCCGACCTGCTAGACGGCACGGAAGACCATGTGATCGGCAAATGTTATGTCTGCCAACTCGGGATGGATGGCGAAGAGCAGATCACCTGCGAAGTGCACGGCTACACCGCTCGACTTTGCAGCGAAGCGTGTCGCGCCCATTTTGAAGCATCGCCGGATGAAGTTATCGCCAGCACCAAGATCCCCGAGTGATTTTTTGCTGAATTGATGTAGGCCGGATCAAGTCGCGATAGCGTCGCAGATCCGGCGGGATGCGCAAGTGATGGTGAGTTCAATACAGCCGCCATGCCGGAACTTCGCTCTGGCCTACTACTGCCCGAAGAGTAGCTCTTTGAATGCTACGGTTAGCTGTGGCATTTCGGTAGCGCGGGCCAGTGATTCTAAGCAACGGACTTGACGTTCGTTGAGCGGCACGGGGGAATTCGGTGGCGGAAACGCGTCGGCCAGCCGACTTGCGATTGCGGCGAGCAAGACGTCGATCCCTTCGCCCGTCGTTGCTACGGTTTGAATCACATCACCCTTCGATGACTCGAGTAGCAAGGATGGCTCAAGTAACAAGGATGGCTTGGTCAACAAGTCGCTCTTGTTGAGTACATCGATTCGCGGTACCGACGACCTGGAGTCAATCATCGGATCTGTGTCAGGCGTCTGGATGGCGAGCACCAGATCTGCGGTGCTGGCTTCTCGAAGGGCACGGCTGATCCCTTCACGCTCGATCGACTCGCCGCTGTCATGGATCCCGGCGGTATCGGTCAGCCGAATGGGCAGCCCGTCGATCACGGTTTCGGCGTGCAAGACGTCACGCGTGGTGCCTGCGATCGCGGTCGCGATGCTACGGTCGTAACCCAAAATCGCATTGATCAAGCTGCTTTTGCCGACGTTCGGACGGCCGGACAAGACGACTCGAAACGGCGACGTTAACCGGACTCCGATCGGCGCGTAAGCCAAAATCTCACCGACTTCGCGATGTAGATCGTCCAAACAAAGGGGCGTATCGTCATCGACTGCTTTTTCAGCCGCAGGCAAGATCGCGGAGCGATTAAGGACTTTGAGCCATTTCGATGCCCAGTCGTGTAGAGCACCGCGGACTTGGTCCATTGCTACCGCGGCGGTTCGCACGGTCTGGCAATGAGTCAGCACTGCGGTGGCTTCGCGGATTAGCAGTGATTGAGGCACAGGGCCTGCGGAGGCCGAAAACCAAGGATGCGGCCACACATCGTTTTCGACCTGAGTGACCTCGACTGCTTCGAGATCGGCTAAAATTCGATCGATCGCGGCCGAGCCGCCATGGCAGTGGACTTCCCATTGCTGCTCAGCTCGCATGATCACGACGATTGATTCGCTAGGAATCGGCTGATCGTTCTCGTTCGCTTTTGGCCCATGCCAATCGCCATAGCGAATCTCGTTGAGCTTTAGTTCACGAGGGGATGCTGCGGTGAAACAACGCATCACGGCATCACGTGCCGCCGGTCCGGCAACGCCGATCACGGCGATCGCCGAGCGGCCTGCGCCGGTGAAAAGAGTGCATACACTTGAGTCAGACCGTAACGCTTCGCGCGAATTAGTCTTGCCATCGTCGTTGTTTTTTTTAGAAGACATCTTTTTAGGGGTAACAAATCTCACAAGTTGAATAAACTGACGCAAACTCTTCGTTTCGATTCTTGTTCATTTGATACATTGCACGCACGGTGAAATGGCAAAACCAGAGCCAAATCTCTCGACGATGCCAAGTCTATCTAAGCTAAGCGACAAGCGTTTGCTGGATATGCGGATGTGCGATTTGAAGCTCTCGATTCGCGACACGCCGCTGCAGAAACGAATTGAGCAGCTGAACCAGGAATTGGCGAGTCGGGGGTTAAATTTTCGGCCGCATTGTTGGCTGAGCGACGATTGGTACTCGCCCGATGGCATCCCAGGGATCGCCATTCCCTTCTATTTAGCACACCCTCGACTGGCTCGGCTGGAACGAAAGCAACTGCTGGAGGTCGAAGGAGGGACGCAGCAATGGTGCATGAGAATCTTGCGTCACGAGGCGGGGCACGCGATTGACACCGCGTTTCGCCTCCGCCGCAAAGCACGTTATCGCGAACTGTTCGGCAGCCCCTCGGAAACCTACCCTGATTATTACCAACCGACCCCATCGAGTCGCGATTACGTATTGAACTTGGAAATGTGGTACGCTCAAGCCCACCCGTTGGAGGATTTTGCCGAGACATTCGCAGTTTGGTTGCGACCCGGGTCGCGGTGGCGGACTCAATATCGCGATTGGCCAGCGATTGAGAAATTGGAGTTCGTCGACGAGTTTATGAAATCGATTCGTGGAAAACGCCCGTTGGTTTACAACCGAAAAACGATTGATCCGGTCAGCCGACTTCGAAAAACATTGCGTACGCATTATCAGCGAAAACGTGAACACTACGGCGTCGACTATCCGAGTATTTATGATGCCGATTTGCGCAAACTGTTTTCGTCCGCCGAAGAGCACCGCCGCAATGTGACCGCAGCCGCCTTTCTGAGCCGGATCCGCAACGAGCTGCGAACGATCGTGGCCCATTGGACGGGCGAGTACACCTACACTATCGATCAAGTGATCCAAGAAATGATCGAACGATGTCGTGAATTGAATTTGCGACTTGGCGGAGCGGTTGAGCAAGTCAAGCGAGACGCCATGATTCTAGTCGCAGTGCGAACCACCAACTTTTTACACGAAGGACGGCATCGTGTTGCAATCTAAAGAAAAATTCTGCAGTGACGGAGTCGGCACATGAGTTCGCTGCGTATTTTGGTATTGGTTCGCGACGGACATGTTCCCCCGCTGACGCTCGAGGGAGTCAGCGAAAAGGAATTGGACGATTGGAAGGCGGAATTTGATGTTTGCGACACGCTTCGTCATATCGGTCACGAGGTGCTGCCGTTGGGCGTGTACGATGACCTGGCGCCGATCCGCCAAGCTTTGAAAGAATTCAAGCCCGACATCACTTTCATGATGCTCGAAGAGTTCCACGGAGTGGTCACCTATGACTTTGCCGTGATCAGTTATCTGGAGTTGATGCAGCAGCCTTATACCGGATGCAACCCACGTGGATTGCTGCTCAGCAAGGACAAGGCACTTTCGAAAAAGGTGTTGACGTACCATCGCATTCCGACACCTCGTTTCGCCGTCTTTCCAGTCGGTCGTACGATCCATCGTCCTAAGAAATTGTCGTTTCCTCTGTTCGTAAAATCCGCGATCGAGGATGCCTCGTTCGGCATCGCACAAGCTTCGATTGTGCACAATGACGAAACGCTCGTTGAACGGGTCAAGTTCATCCAGGACAAAACCAACGATGACGCGATGGCAGAGCAGTACATCGACGGCCGCGAACTGTACGTCGGCGTGCTTGGTAACAACCGTTTGCAAACCTTTCCGCCTTGGGAAATGGTGTTTGGCACGATGCCGGATGAAATTGCGAAAATCGCCACTCGCCAAGTAAAGTGGAATCACAAATATCAAGAGAAGCATGGCATCACGACGGAAGAGGCCAAGAATCTTGACGATGCGACAAAGCTGAAGATTTCTCGCGTGTGCAAACGGGTCTACCGAGCACTGAACATGAGTGGATACGCGCGGATGGATTTGCGAATGACCGAGGCGGGCGAGATTTTCGTGATCGAAGCAAACGCGAATCCGAATATTGAATACGGCGAAGATTTCGCAGAGTCGGCCGAGACGATTGGAATCACATACGAGATGTTGCTGCAGAAAATCCTCAGCCATGGGTTGCGATACAAGGCGGCTTGGATGACGGTTTAGCATGAATCGCACGAAGCCTCGCGTTTTCACGTCGCGTACGTTCCGGCGCTATTGTCGCGATCTTGGAAATATCGAACCGGTGTTTGGCCAGGTCATTGATCGCCATGGATATCCACCGATGTGGCGACGCGATCCTACGTTTGAAACGCTCGCTCGCATCATCCTCGAGCAACAAGTCAGTCTGGCATCGGCACAAACGACATTCACTCGTTTGATTCAACAATTTGGCAGCGTGGCGCCAAAAACGATCCAAAACGCGAGCGATGAAGCGCTACGAGGTTGCGGCGTCAGTCGCCAAAAAGCACGCTATCTGCGTGAGTTAGCCGGCGCGGTCACCGCCAAAACATTGGTGCTGGCGGATTTGCCACGGATGCCCGACGACGAGGTGCGAGAGGCACTCACCGCGATTATCGGCATCGGCCATTGGAGTGCGTCAGTGTACTTGATGTTGGCACTCAACCGCGCGGATTTGTTTCCGCTCGGTGACGTCGCGTTGGTCAACAGCATGTTGCACGAATTTGAACT
>CAXBHV010000545.1:0-5497 GCA_963974855.1 uncultured Rhodopirellula sp.
GCAGTAAATCAGCAAAACGCACGCCCCGAAATCCAAAAGACCGATGGCAAGGTATTGATGAGCAAAGAAGGTCACGTAGAGCAGGATATTGAACGCATAGGGCAACGACATCAGGATCGCGAGTGACGATGTCCGCCGGAAGAACATCAAGCCGCCTGCGACGGTCTTAAAAAAGCCAACCCAAAAAATCAGATAGCCCGTCTTCTCTAACGCGAGCATGAATTGACCTAAATCGCCTGGCGGATCACTCACCGGGTAACCATTTACGGCAAAGCCCATCGTCATGATCCCGGTGCCGAAAAGGAACAGTGCGAAAAGTATCCGCACAACGAAGGCGAGACGTGGAAGTCGAACGCTGCGTTTTTCCAATGGAGGCATATCACTTAGTTCATACGAGTTGAATTTGCACGTTCGCTCAGCTGACGCGTGGGACAAGAACACGCAGCCTCGGAAGCAACCCCTGTTACCTGTATCTTACAGCTATCGATTGTCGTGTCAATACTTTCCGGGAAAATTTTAAATTCACAGACCCGCAGGAAAGTGGATCACTCGCGATTTCAATCGACCTGCGAGTGCCCATCGAACGATGGTTGCGAAGGAGTTCACGTTGCTTCTCGTCGAGGCTGCCTAAACCAGTTTTCCCTGACCTATTAGACATCCCTCGGCGGGATCATCCAGCACGAGTCGTGCTTAATCATTTTGATGTGTGGGTAGTAGCTCTGCGCGGCCGGCGCCGAGAGAAGAATCAGCCGTGTGTCCAGTCCCGCGTTTTCATGAACGAATCGGATTAACTTCCGGCCAATCCCGGTCCCCTGAAACGCAGTATCGACGGCCAAGTCAGACAGATAGGTGCAATATGCAAAATCGGTAATCGCCCGCGCCACGCCGACAAGCGTCCCGGATCCATCTCGCGCCGTCACGATCAAATCCGCATGCGACAGCATCTTCGCGATCCGATCCAAATCCTCCACCGGACGCCGCTCGGACAACGTCGAACGGCGGAGTATATCAACAAACTCAGTTGGCTTTAGATCTGGCTCAGTGGTGTACTGCATTATTCGTTTTCATATCCTAAAACTCAGTTTACAACAACGATTCTGTTGTTCACGAACGGAACGTAAATCAGGAAGTGTATTGACGAATACTCGTCCGGCATCACCAGATCCGCAGCAAGTGCGGTCGAGTGGTTCCCCAAAAAGGAAACTTCGGTTTACACTTCGATGCTCTCGAACCAAATCGTCATCGTCTCAAGGTTCACTTTGCCGCATCATCATCCGAACGACTTTTGCGATCAATAGCAACCACGGTGCCGCGTGTAGCAGTAAATCGAAAATATCGATTGGTCGCCTGAGTGTCCCGCCCGCCAGCATTTTCAACTTTTCCCAAATGTGTGGCTCTGGGAAAAACGGAGCCAACCCCAACGATAACGCTGCCAACAGAAACAGCAGCAACGGTATTCGGTCCAACCAGTTCATAGGAATTTCCATGGGTGAATGTCGACGCCAGATTCTCGGCTGCATTCATTGTAGTCCTCATTGATTGCCCCATTGGTTGCGTAGCAAGATTGCCAACATCTACTCGATGGTCAAATTCGATTCCCGATCCCGCTTCAAGTTATGATTTGTTGGAAAAAACGACAATAGAGCAACTTCAAAACTTACGTTTTGGATTGAGGGACAAATCGCAATCCAGCCAAAATGACGCTGTCCAGGTAGCGAGTACGAACTGTAGAAGCGAAATCCCCGATACTAGTAATCCATGACTTTGTCGGCGTCCATAAGTAGCTTCCCGAGCGACGGCATAGTTGCGATCTCGGCGTTACGCCGGAGCGACCCGTCGCCGATCCTAGCCGATTTGGCACAGTGCGGACACACAACCACTTTGCCGCCACCGGTGATGAAGTTGTCGTAGTGCTCCGAGAGCGGTGGTAAATCCGGCCCCCAAGTCATGTTCAACAACTGCTTGCGTTCGGCCAAACGTACGCCCTCAAGGTCGAGAAAAAGGGTTACGTCCGCACCGTGTTCCTGTATCAGATTGGCAATTTTCAGCGCCATGAAGCAGCGATGCAGATCGTCGGTGAAATGCGAGAGATGAACCACGACTTGCTGTTTCTCGTCGGTGGACTTTCCTTCGTCGGCATTCGCAGTAGATTGAGCAAGCGGTAGCAAAAGCATGGTGAAGAGCATTACGCGAAAAATCATTTTTGTTTCCAATTAGAGGGGAAGTGAATATCAAATCGAACTTAATCAGGAGCAGCCCGGGCATGATCAATTCGTCTCGCATTCGTCATGCCAAGACTCACCCTGGCGACACGAAAATCAACACCCAGTTCATACATCGTTCAACTGCTTGACCGCTAACGGCTCTGCAGTCGCGGTTGGCATGATCATTGCGGTCTTTGCACATCAGGGGGCTCCGTTGAGTCGCCGTTTTTTCACAATGCACATTCGGAGATAACCATGTCGGACAAGACTACCCAACTAAAGCCTGGCGAAAAGGCACCGGCATCAGGGCAGTATCAAGAGATCGGCCCCCGAGGACGCAAGGGGCACGAAGTGACCGTGGTGAAGGGCGAACCAATGCCGCCAACTACCCTGTCAGGCTCGACCTATAAGATCGTCGACCGAACCAAAAATAAGAGCGGCGGGGGCTAGTGCGGCAGGGGTTAGTAGCGAGGGATTCAGCGGACGACGAGTTTTCGACTGCGTTTACAACGCAAGTTCTAAAACAATATCATCCTCGGATTGAACGTCTCCGCAGAATTCGAAGTCAGCAAATTCATCGTCACCACGCTCCCAAGCTTGCTCGCATTGGTCGGCGTCGATGAGGCTGATAGATCGGCCATCTTCGTTTTGGTTTTCTTCAAGAATTTCGAATGCTTCGTCTCGGAGGTCGGTGACGTGAACGAACTGGCACATGTTCGGGTTCCTATGCGTAAACATCAGTGTGTTTGCAGTGACTAGACCAAAGCAACCAACGCAACTTTAGTGCCATGACGCTCTTTTCAATGAACAGCAACGTAAAGAGCCTGCCAATGAGCCATTAATGCACAGAGGCTTGTGCAAATACGCGCAGCTTATCCGGCGAACACTCGCCCTCTCAACGCTTCAGGTCAGGCATGTCAATTCACGATTCGTTACGTGTTCGCCTACCTTCACTTAAGGGCTCGCTCAAAAGATTCGTCAGTCGGTCAATTTATTGAAACACCGTGTTATCCGTGACAATGGCAGATGGTGCAAAACGCTGGCTCGCGGTCAAGCAGTCGATTGGTGTCGAGCGAAGAACTCGCCGAGATGATTGTTCCGAAACAATCCGGTGCTGCATTTCAGCTCGCCCACACTTACGCGGCATCACGCATCTCGAGATTGTGCCAGGATCAAATCTCCTCCATGGTTGCTGGCACTTCTACCCAGAACCAACCTCGAAGTTCATCAAGTTTGAAACCGGTCGCTTCGTCGTTTGGATATCGTTTAGCAAGTTCAGCTTTCACATCGTCCAGGATGTCGTCTTGCTGTCCATGACACATCAGACATTTGACCTTCAAATGAATGGGAAAGAGTGCCCCCAAACTTCCGTTATCGAGCGGTAGGTATTGTGGCGTGTCCGATCGTTTTTCGACAAACGGCTTTACCCATTCGCGAGGACGGTTGACAGGGTTACGAAGTTTGAACGAGGTCCGGCCAATGCTGACGCCATGCTCCTTGCCGACCGTATCGGCGATCGAGAGAGCTTCGTTACTGCACACGTCAATCGCTGCTGCTGGACCGCTGGACTGCATGACCTCCGTCAATCGTGCCGACAATCTAGTAAACAATGCATCCTTGGCTTTCTCTGCAACGCTTCGACGTTTGCGTGACACCGAGGCTTGCTCATCATCGCCCTCGCTTGTCTCATGTCGAAACGGCGATTCCGGCTCGGGGGTTTCCGCTGCTGGGTTCGGCGGTGTCTGTGTAACGGCTGCTTGATCGGAATTTGGATCACCGCTCGGCATTTTTTCCGATTTTGTTTGACAACCTAATGCAGCCAACAAAAGCACACTGGATACAAGGGAGGAAAAGACTCGCATTGGTTGCTGACTCCGTGAATGGTTGTTTCGTTAATACATGGCCTGCGTTTGCCCCTAACGCCGATCGCCTACGGGCTAGCCCGCTGAGTGTCCATTGATGAATGATAGAGTGCCAATTGCTTATTGTGTGAAGCAGACTCTTGTGATCGCTGCTTGCAAGTCTGAAGTATTCACTGGATTATGCAGGTAGTCGACGGTACAACGAAATGCCGCCCCGGGAAGATTGCTGATCCTTGTTGAAAGCTTCCGTTGACTTTCCTGGACGTTGCTTCGGCGAGTTTGCGTTCCGTGATATCGCGAACTCGTCCGAGATAGCCCAGCAGTTTCCCAGATTCATCTCGTATGATCGCTCCCATTCATTCCACCGGGAACAACATTGCCGTTTTTCGGCCGCCATTCTAGCTCGACCACTTCGACATTATCTGTTGCTGTCGAGTTAAACCTCTGAAAACCTCGACTCTGATAGTCCTTGGGGTTGGCATAAAAAATGGCTGTAGGTTGCCTACCTGCGTACTTTGGAGCCAAAGTTTAGATACGGCAAGAGTTGGCCCACCTGCTTCTGGTAGTCAGCGTATTCGGCAAAGCGATTGCTCATCGACTGCTCTTCGTGGGTCGCCTTGATGCGAAGCACCAGCATCAAAGCTAGCCAACTAACTAGCCGCCACCATGCAAACTGACTGAGCATCAACGCTGCGGTGAACCAAAGCAAGCCAGTGTACATGGGATGGCGAACGATTGCGTAGGGACCGCTCGTGATCAATTTCGTGTCAGCCGTTGTCGTCGGATGAATACGAATCCGCCGCATCCCCATCCTCAACCAGGCACTTACCGCCAATGCAATACCGGGCGCGGCAACCAAAAGCGTAGGCCACCAGTCGGATGAAAGTACCAGTAAGGCGGACAGCCCGAACTGCAAGAAGACAAGTAACCAGAGAAACATGAGATTCAAGTCTCGACAAAGCAGCCCTTGAGGCATTGATTCACTTTCCAGCGTGCTTTCTGCATACGCTCAGGTTGCGACGCAGTTTTTGCCACTTGCTTTCGCGCGATACAGCGCATTATCGGCGCTGGTGATGAGTGCAAGTGAACTGGCGAACGCCGGAGTATGCGACGACACTCCGATGCTGATCGTCGGACGCAAGGAAATACCGTCCTTTTCCATTCCTGCCGATTCAACCGTCGTGCGAACCTGCTCAGCGACCGAACATGCCGACGCGAGATTCTGTCCCGGCAGAAAGGCACTAAATTCGTCGCCACCAAATCGGCAAGCTTGACCGGTTTTCCCTAGCACCTTGGCGATCAACCGTCCGGTTTCGCCGATCACGTGCGCGCCATAAAGGTGACCATGAGTGTCGTTGATTTGCTTAACGCCGTCCATGTCCATCATCAAAACCGAGAGCGGCATCTCGCCTCGAAGCGAATTTTGGAACG
>CAXBHV010000546.1:0-5490 GCA_963974855.1 uncultured Rhodopirellula sp.
CAATGTGCGTAGATTGATTGAATCGCCAAAATCGGCTTGTACGCCTACGTTTGAAACGGCAAACGATTTTCGACCGGTTTGATGGACAACAAGTTTGGCATTGCGAATGGAAAGTTGTCCAATCGGAATGGTGCCGCTGGACTCGCTCGACGAGCTTTCGCTCTGCGGGAATTGCGAGATCAATGTTCCATCGCGATCGAAACGAACGTGCAGACATGGCTCGTGCACCACTACTCGATCTGCCCACACGCCAGTGCGAATACCATTCAGCAAAGACAGATCAGCAGCAATTTGGCCGACCGTGACTTGAGCATCGGTTTTGTCGGCAGCCAAGCCGGAGGAGTCGGAGCCGAGTGGTTCATGGACGACAATTCCGGAAACACAAATAGATCCGATATCTATTTGGATCGACTCGATCTCGAGTGAGGTCGCCAGCATATAACTGCCGATTTTCACGGCGGCGAACCGAGCGATGGGGTTTCGGAACAGAACAAGGATGATGGCAGCAGCGAAGGCAATGCTGACGCACCGTCGTCGCTTCGACATCGTCCTGAATCGAAACACGCAAAAATCCTGCAATTGTGAAGTAGGCGTTTCGCCTGTCGTTGGCTGTCAGATAGGCATCCTGCCTATCTTTCTCACTCACTAAGAACCTATCCGAAAACCGGTAGCGGAAGTCGTCAAGACTTTCGATCAAGCACTATCGGACCGAAATTCTTGACGAATTCCGCTACGACAGCATCAGCGATGATCGCTTATTCTCGGTTTTCGGATAACTTCTAAGGCAACTGCACGAACATAAAGTACCGTACGGCGGAAAAGGATGTCCGTTGGTAAATCTCTTCCAAACAATTGCCTTGACCTGTCGCAGCATTGTTAGGCTGCGTTCTGGTCCCGTGTCCGTTCTTGTTCGCGGGGGCGTTCTTGTTCGCGGGTGCGGGGCATTAACGCCGCGAGCGACTCTACGGACTTGATGTGCAGGTCACGCTGTGGGAATGCAATGCTGATGCCGGCACGACGTAGTTCGGTCACAATGGCTGAGTTCAATTCGTTCAACACGATCGTGTAAACATCCCGTTTCGGAATGAAGACGTGTAGGCGAATGTCCAGCGTGCTTTCACCAAAGCCTTTGAATAGTGTGCTCGGCGCGGGTTCTTTCATGACTGACGGATTGCGTTCGGCGATCTTCAGTAGGATTCGTTGCACTTGTGCCACGTCGGTTCCGTAGGCAACACCGACCGGCAGCACGATTCGGCTAATGGGGTCGGATAACGTCCAGTTGATGACGTTGTCGGTGATGAACTTTTTGTTCGGTACGATCATCTCACGACGATCGAAATCGGTAATCGTCGTTGCACGCATTTGCATTCGCGAAACGTTGCCAGTCAGATCGCCGACTGTGACCATGTCACCGACACGAATGGGTCGTTCAAACAAGATGATCAAACCGCTAACGAGATTCGCAAAAATCTCTTGCAAACCGAAACCGAGTCCCACAGTCATGGCTGCGGCTAACCACTGGACACTACTCCATGAGAGTCGGATGACGTGACAGGCAAACAGCAGTCCCGCGATCGTGGCGGCGTAACGCATTAGGATCGAAACGGCTTGATGCGTTCCCGATTCCAATGGCAAACGATCCAACACGGTCAACGCTAGCACGCTCGGCAACCGACGTCCGATCATCAGCGTTGCCATGATCACCAGGATCGCGGCAATCGCGTCGGTCAGCGTGGTGGGAACCGAGCGGTCGGTCATCACGACCGACTGATAGCCTTGCCGATCGACCACGGTTTCGGCAATGGTTTCGATATTGGTCCACAGCACGACTCGGTCGAGTACCCGCAAAGCAGGCAAAACGTCAGACCAAATAATCCATCCGCCACAGATCAGCAGCATCACGCTGCCCCATCGCAGCAGATCGCAAAATTCGGAGTTTACCGTTTCTTGTAGATCGACCGGAGCGATCGTGTTAGGTTCCGAATCGTCGCTTTCGTCTTGATTGGCCGGAATTGGAGTGAATTCCAATGTCTTTTGTTGCTCAGCTTCCGCGGCAAGTCGTTTGGCCAACGCTCGGTTGTAACCATTGACTTCCAACCAACAGATCGCAAGTGAATACATCACGATGATCGCAACCAACGCGATCCCGGTTTCGGCCAGTCGTCCCGATAAATGGTAAGCCGAAAAGTGGTATCCGACCAACGACAGAATCGCAAAAGCAATCGGAGCTCCCGTCACGGCCAACCAAATTGGATGTCGCAATCGATACGTCATCGACGTAGAGTCTTCGCGTTGCAGACACAGCATGAACGGGCCCCAAGGGCGAACCAGCCAGCCGATTTGAAGTCCCACGAAGGCCAAGATCGAAATGAAAAGTAAACGCTGCAAGCTACGCATTTCATCAACTTCGCTGAATTGCGTCAGTTGCAGCAGTGCAAACACAGGGGTGCCGACAAACACGGTCAAGTCGACCACGTTTCGTACTTTCGCCAATGCGGTTGGCGACCATTTGAACACGCGTTCGCCGACGCCTTCGCGACGCGACAATTCGCGGACCATGGAACAGGCCCATAGGAACAGTACCGTCGTTACGCACGCGTCGCCGACCGCCTGAGTCCATTCGGTGGACCCGCTCGCCATTCGCAGTCGGCATCCTGCGGCCAACAGCAATATTGGCCAGCGGATCGATAGAAAGACCGTGATGCCGAAGGCGGCCGCATAGCGGAAAAAGCTTGCTTCGGTATCCGGTTCGGGCGGCTGTGATAGCCGGCGAACCGCGGCTAGCATCTGGGCATGGAAGAGCAACAACAACAGAAACGATGACCCTAGGAAAACCATGATAACGGGGCGGCGAAGCATGTCGCCCGCAAACACCTGGGCGACTTCGATCCACTTCGACGGTGCCATCAACGACACGAATCCCTTGGATGCTTCCTGCAGGTCTTTGGCTGCGATCGCATCGGAGCTGCGGATCCAAAGGACACGTTGGTCGAGAAATTGACGAAATTCATCCACCTGATTCTCGACGGATTGGTTGATCAATTCGAGTTCGTTCAGGTTTCGAAGCAGCGCTTCCTCATCGGCGATTGCATTGTCGAGCAAGTCGCGGCGGTCACGCAGCAACCGGGCGACCACGTTGACGACATTGTCATGGTCGTATTGTCGTACCGATGCGGCCAGCGACTCGACCATCAAGTTGGCTGCTTCATCGGGATCGGACACATCCCGCCGCTTCTGTTTCCATTCGGTCAATTGCAAATGCGTGATCGGCATTTCGGTTTCGACGATCGCATCGCGTTTGGCAAACTCTTCGGGTTTGGGCAGTTCGGCTCGTTGTTTTTGAAGCAACAGTCCTGTCGACGAGGTCGCTCCGGCATGTTCTACCTTGGACCGAAGTGTTTCAAATGCTTCTTCGTAATGTTTGCTTTTGGCGTGCAATTGCTCGATCAACTTGCCAATTCGCTCGATGTCAGCTGCGGTTTTAATGCGGGACTCGGCGATCTCGGCATTCACCTCGGCTGCTGATTTGAGCGCCGGATGCGATTCATCCGCAACACGTCGAGCTTCGGCGGCTTGTCGTAGCGATTCATCCTTTCGCCACTTATCGAGGGTGGTCTGCCAATTGGCGAGCTGCTTCTTTCGCGTGTTAAGCGTTCGGTTGATCAGGTCACGTTGCAGCGGCAACAGCGGAGCGACCTCTTCCAAACGCCGGCGTTCCGCCTTGATGGTGGCTGATTGTTGCTCGAGGCATAAGACGCGAGTTTGTTGTTCGATCGATTGCACGCGGGTGGAAAGCTCTTCGGTTCCAAGCGATGCGACTTGTTTCTTAGCATCACCCATCCGCTTTTCAAGATCGACGGCTTCTTTGGCGAGCTCGCCTAGCCGCACGGTACGGTTTTCGATTTGGCGTTCTTTGGTCTGCAGTTCCTTTTCTTCTGCTTCGATCTGTGTCCGCAGGCTGATCAATTGTTGTTCTAATTGAGCAATCGTGCCTCCGGCGGGCACCACGGGGGCCTCCGGTTCCGCAGGGGCCGCCACGCCTGCATGCGCATCCGCAAGGACCTTGGGCAACGTGAGCAGGAACGCTTCGATTTCGGCTAAGCGTTTTTTTGCAACTTCTTGGTTGTCGAGCCACTCCGTCGCTTTGCGTAGTCGCTCGACGTACGCCTTGCGATCATCGTCCGACAAATTGGTCGCCGCTTCGATCGCTGCCAATTCGGTGGCGATCGTCTCTTTCTTGATGACCGTCGCAACCTTGGCGTCTGGCGCAGCACTCGGTTCCGTAAAGCTAGCGGGAACCACGACGTCATCAAGATGTACTTGAACGGCAGTTGGCAGTGGAACGTTCTCGGGAAGCGCAAATCCTTGCTCGGCGCTGGACGGATTTCCAGTGAAGAGGAGGGCTCCCATTGCCAAAACCGCTGCAACGTGTCGGAATAGGCACTTCAATCGATTCATACAAAAATTTTAAAGGCTCGAGATAGAATCCAAGAGGCATAGACACTTCGAATACGCAATCCGCACACGGACGGTCAAGCCGCAAAACGAGCGAACGTTTCGGCCTGTGAAAGAATCAAATCTACCGGCAGCGAAACAGCCAGTAGCGAACGTCGGCGGTAACGAAACTCGCGAAGAGTTTCGTCCGTTCGTTTCCGTTCCTAGGCGCCGTCGGCGTTAGATATTGGGGGTGCGTTTTTCTTCCGGCCTTTACTGCCGTTACCTCTCCCCCAACAAAGGAGGTCGTGCGGCTTTTTATTTCGTTGTGAATCGAGTCCTTTGACGTGCTTCACCTCCCCGAAACTTGTTTTGGGGAGGTCAGAACGAGCGGAGCAAGTTCTGGGTGGGGCATCGAAGTGTTAGAGATGACAACGTGCAAGCTCAACGTCACCAGCCCGAGAGCGGAAAACTCGCTGAAGGCTCCTTTTCCGACCCTCCCTACTTCGTTGGGAGGGTGAAGCAAGTGGTTGCTACCACTCAACTTAAAAGCCGCACAACCTCAAAGTTGGTGGAGAGGTGGCAGAAAAGTTGCACAACCAAAAATCATGACAGCCCCACAGTTTTAGCGGTCCAAGCTAACGCCGTCGGCTCAGTGTGGAAGCGTTAAAACCTAGTGGAAATTAGGTGCTTTGATTCGCTACAGCGGTGCAGAGAAACTCTGCGTGAGTTTCGCTACATTAGGAATGGCGGAGCAGTTGATGTTGTGCACCGTCCTCCCGATCCATCGTTCAGATCGCGGAGCGATCAACGACAATTCGTCGTTCCAACGCTTCTTAATATTCGGTGGTGCGGATCGCTTGGGCGACGCGAATGTGTGGCGTGTTTAACCCTTGCAGATAACTGCGGGTTCCTTGCACGCGAACTTCGCTATTAAGATGCATCCGCAAATTTAATCCGGGCGACGGCGTGACATACGCTAACGTGCGACCACCGTTGTCGGTTATCGCGAACGGAGGACTGTCTTTTCTCGCAGAATAAACTTGAACTAGAAAC
>CAXBHV010000547.1:0-5483 GCA_963974855.1 uncultured Rhodopirellula sp.
TGATGGGGCAGCGTTACCACTACATCAGCAATCTTTCCGGTGCCGAAGAGTTCTACGATCTGAAAAATGATCCGATGGAATGGACGAACTTGATCAATCACCCCGAACACTCTGAGATGATTGCGGCAATGAAAAAGCATGTCCCGACGCAGCGTTCCAAGTTTCCTGAAATTCACTTTGACAAACCACCAAATTACGTCGATGCCGACGCGGATCCCACGATCAAATCAACTCGCAATCTGGCGGAGTTGAAGTAAGGCGTGCTCATCAATTTCAGAGACAATCTGCCTGCCACCCAGATTTCTGTCTAATCGAAGCCTTCACGGTGTATTTCCAATTGGTTCTTTGTTCACGAATCTTCAATCTTTGGGGAACACCTATGAAGTTGATATCAGCGCTTGCAGCGCTATCACTGCTGGCGATTGGTTTTGCAACAACCGCGAGCGCCGCATACACCGAGACGATGGATCCGAACGGACCGACAAAAAATGCCGGCGCCGACTATGGGCTTGTCGATGACAACGCAAAATCCAATCAAAGCGATGTCATGCAGAAAGCGATCGACGATGTTGCTGCGTCGGGTGGTGGGAGGCTGGTGATCCCGAAAGGCACGTATCGTTTCGCCAACGTTCTGCTCAAATCGAACGTGCATCTGCTGATTGAGAAGGACACAGTCATCAAGCCATTTTGGCCGGAAGGAACGAAGACGGTGGTGTTTGACCTGGACGCTGAACGCTCCAGCAAAAAGAAGCAGATGACTTTGGAACAAGAGCAAGCGTTTATCGAGAACGTCAGTATTCGCGGACTTGGCGGTCGCTGGATCATTGATTACTCCGACCGCGAGCGAGCCAAGGGCGAGGGTGTGCGTGGCATCCTGGCGAAAATGGTGCGGAACTTCCTGATCGCTGATCTCGACGTGAAGGATAACTACAGCACCTATTGCGGGATCACGCTGACTCCGATGCAGACGGACAGCGAGACCAAGGATTGGCCGGTATCGCGGGCAACCGACGGAACGGTCCGTAACTGCCGTATCTTCAACGCCAGCCCTGGCTATGGGCTGACACAACTTCACGGCGCACAGTCGGTTCACTTCGAGGACCTGTACGGCGAAGGTGGAGTCACGCTGCGGATGGAAACAGGAGCGGTGGGAGACAAAACAGCGATCTATGACATCACTGGCAAAAACATCGTCAATGAAAACGGACGTTGCGCCGTGATGTGTGGCCCACACAGTGCGATGAACGGGGTGGTTCAGATTGATGGGATCAAGTCCATCAGCAGTGCCTTTGCGGTTCAAATCGGAATGGGCGGGGTCAAAGAAGCCGAACTGAAACACAATCCTAATGCGACCGATGGAAGTTTCGCCAAGGGCAGCTATGTAAAAAACATCCACGCGATCTTTGGCATGAGGGCGCAGGTCAAGACGCACGACTTTTTGGGCATTCCAACGGAATACCACGACGGCCTGAATTTGAGATGGGAGAATAAGTTTTTTGAGGGGCCGTCGATCGGTGCGGTGATCGACGAATCGGGCGATCACTACGACATGATCATCGAAAACGTGACAATGGAGGGTTTCAAGTACAACGCTGACAAACCAATCCTGACGAAGGAAGACTTTCCAAAGGGCAAATGGGCGTCTGCGGTGAGCCAATGGAAAGCCGACTACGGCGTTTCTGGAAAGACGGAAAAGCAGAAAAACAAGAAGGCTAAGTAGCTTCATGCGGCGGCGTTTTTCGATCTCACGCCGGCGGGATTGTCACCATACCAAGCATCGATGTGGCCGTTGTCTGGTATAACAATATTGTCGAGGGTCGCTCCGTCGATCCAACGCCACAATGCTGGGCGAAGCCGAGTCAACACACCACTGCACTCAGAAGAAACGAAAGAATGTCGGAAGAATAACTGGAGGCATTTTCCGTAGTGGACGAGGCGACGAGTCCTAGTTCCCCGAACGAAGCCGATGGACTCGTTGCCTCGTCCACTACCACACGTCACGTGTTGTTCCGACGATCCTAACCGGTTTGGAGCTACCTCGATGCTGCCAAGTTAAAAAACGATTTGTCCAAAATGAAATCGAAAGTGAATCAACTAAGACCTGTCACGATTGCGATCATTTTGTTTGCCGTCTGCGCCGTTGCGGATTTTGCAAACGCATCCTCGCCACCCAATGTGCTGATCATCATGTGTGATGATTTGGGTTATGCGGACGTGGGTTTTAATGGTGCGACCGATATCACGACCCCGGCGCTCGATCAACTGGCAAACGGCGGAACGATTTGCACGTCTGCCTACGTCGCCCATCCCGTTTGCGGCCCCAGTCGCGCCGCGATCATGACGGGACGTTATCCGCACAATTTCGGCGAGCAATTCAATCTGCCCGACCACCATGAGATGGGGACGCCTCTAAGTGAAGTCTTTCTCTCCCAACTGCTGAAGGAGTCAGGTTACTACACCGGCGCGATCGGCAAGTGGCATCTCGGACAACAGCCTCAGTACCAGCCCAATCAACGCGGATTTGACGAATTCTATGGAGTCCTCGGTGGCGGACACCAATATTTCCCCGAGAAGTATCGTCCGAAGTATGAAAAGGCGGTTAAGGCTGGACAGAAAAAGATCCCCATGAATATTTCTCCGTTACAACGCAATGGAAAAGACGCCAGCGAAACCGAATACCTGACCGACGCCTTTTCTCGCGAGGCCGTTGAGTTCCTTGAGAAAGCATCGACGAAAGCTCAGCCTTGGTTCTTGTATCTGTCCTACACGGCGCCGCATTCACCGGTGGAAGCAAAGGCGGACGACATGAATCGCCTCGCTCACATTGCGGACAAGAAACGACGCACTTATGCGGGAATGGTTTACGCCGTTGACCGTGGAGTGAAGCGAGTGGTGGACACGCTGAAGTCGACCGAGAACTTCGACAACACACTGATCATTTTCTTGAGTGACAACGGGGGCAAGACGGGTGGCAGCGCCAATAACGCTCCACTGAAAGGCGGCAAAAGGGGAGTGGAAGAAGGAGGTTATCGTGTCCCGATGTTCTTCCACTGGCCGTCCAAAGTTCCGGCGGGACAGAAGTTTCATCATCCCATTCTGTCCCTGGACTTCTATCCAACGTTGGCGCGTCTCGCAGGCGTTTCGCCCCCCAAGGAAAAGATCCTCGATGGAAAGGACGTGTGGGACGCCCTTTTGACAGGATCGAATCCACACCCGGACGAAATGATTTTCGCGATGTCTCATCGCTCAGGCTACACCGACGTCAGCGGTCGCCGCAATCAATGGAAAGTCAGCCGCACACGGAAACGCTGGCAACTCTACAACGTGGTCGAAGACATCGGCGAGACAAATGACTTGAGCAAGCAATACCCGGAACTTCTGCAGCAAATGGTGTCGGAGGTCGAGAAGTGGGGACGGAACCATCAGATGCCACAATGGCATTATTTCGATTCGGACTATGAGGATTGGGCAGAAAACAAGCTGCCCTATTTTGACGGAACCTTTGACATCGAATGACCACCGCGCATCTGTACAGATCTCAGGGGCCGAGATGAACGAACGAACAAAATAGTGGAGAGGAAAGACAGAGCATGAGGAATACGCCACTCGTACTGGCCGGGATGATGTGCCTAGCTTCGACAGCAATCTACGGGCAATCCGGAGAAACAACCTATCAGGTGCCAGAGGGGCTTGTTCGCGGTGGCGCGTTCATTGACCGCTTTTTACCGGTGCCAGTCAGAAACAAACTCGTATCAAATGTGTGGGGGGCGAAAAATGTCATTCCGCGGAATGTGGACAACGGCATTGAGGATGCAGAGTATTCCTACTGGGGTGGAAACATCATCGCCGGAGACGACGGCGAGAACCATCTGTTTGTCTGCCGTTGGCGTGAAGATGAACCCAAGGGACATCACATCTGGTGGAAATCGACTGTAGTTCATGCAGTCAGCAACGATCCAGTCGGCCCCTATCGAGTGGTCGAGGAAATCGGACGCGGCCACAACCCGGAGATCTACCGGCTCAATCATGGCAGGTCATCATGTTAAAAGCGTTTCAGAGTATTGCCCTCGTATTAGTTGCGGCATCGGTCGGCAGTGGTGCAGGGATCACCAGTTTCGACACCGGATACACCATCACCAAGGTTCGCTCTGGGCAGAGTAAAGGGACAACTTTCATCGCGGCCAGCAGCTATGAGGGGACCGTTCTGGGCATGCGATTGGATGGGACGATCGCCTGGAAAAACGCTTTGTCCGGATACATGAACCACGATCTGTGGTGCGCGGATTTGACTGGCGACGGCATCGACGAAATCCTGGCGGCCAACGCGGACGGAAGTGTTTACTGCCTGAACGTGCGTGGAGAGACTCAATGGCAGTTCAAGAAAAACGATGTGCCGATGTATTCCGTCTGCGCGGTCAAAAACGGCGACACGCCGTACATTGCCTGCGGCGGGTTCGACATGAACATGTACTACCTCGACGCAAAGGGCAAGCTGATCTCGACCGTTGCGTCATCGACCTACAGCAAACAGAAGGCATGGGATGCGGAGGCCGGTGCGCCATCCAACGTGCATAACGTCAACTTCGTCCGTCCGTTTCCGACATCCGACGGAAAAGAAAAACTGATGATGGCCGGTTTCAATAACCACATGCAGGAAGCGGGCGTGCTCTATGAATTTGATCCGCTGGCGGTGATGCCGAAATCGAATAAGGGAGTTGATATCGGTGGTTTGAAGACGCTGGGTGACATGCACGTCTGTGATACCGACGGTGATGGAGCCGGTGAAATCCTGTTCGGCACGTCGCAGATTATCGGAGACGCAGCCCTGGGTATCTATGATTCAAAATCCGACGACTACAGGAGCGTGGATCTTTCCTCGCTGAGAAGGAAGATCGACCGCATCCGCTACCACGTGCTCCAGCCTCGCGTCATTCCGAAAGGAGACAGTTTTGAGTACTTGCTGTTGATGGGACCGGCGATTGTGTTGCTGCCGCCCGATCTCGATGTCAACAAAGCGGAGGTGTTGAATTCAAAGTACAGCTACAACGATCTCTGGCAGGTGACGGACACGAAATTCATTCTGGCCAGCTCTGAGAGCGGTGGCAGTTGCATCCATCTACTTGATACGTCGGTGGACGGCTGGAAAAACGCATATCAGAACCTCGAACCTGTCGGGAACATCGCTGCCATTCATGCACGGCGGGCGGAACTCAAGGCTCAGGTGGATCGTTTTAAACGCCCCGCATACGAAGTCGCCGGGCGACCACGACCGCCGGTCTATTTCATGTCTGAATCGTTGAGGTCCCCTGCGGTTGCAAGTCTGGCGAAGCGATTAGAAAGCTCCAGCCCCCGCATTCAATTCCTTGGCAATAAGCACACCAACAAAGTCCAATACCCGCCCAGTTGGAATCGCGATGCGGTCGTCACCAATGAAGTCTATCGCAAGAAACGCGACAGCCGACACGACTACAACGATCCGAAGA
>CAXBHV010000548.1:0-5480 GCA_963974855.1 uncultured Rhodopirellula sp.
GGCGTCAGCTATCACGCAACTTCACGCCGACACGGCAGCAAACCAACACCACCCAAATGGTACACCTTCTGGCGGACTGCGATATCAACCTCGACTCGTCGACCCAACATGCACGGGCCCCTCAACCGACAAAGAAGCCGGGGCAAAAATGTTGAAAATCGGCAGCCGGTTTCACAAAAACACAGCATCGACGCCTTCGCTGAGACGCAGCTTCATCACCGCAGTAGAGGCTCCATGGCTGGGACAACTGGAGCTTGAAAAATACGCCAAGTCAGGATTCGCCAAACTAAATCCACGCCCAGCTGAACCGCTTCGCTGGGCATATCGCAACCTTGTCTCGAGGCATCGAAATGCCTCATGCGATCGTGAGACAGTGTCTAAAAGGGACACCAAATCCTGGTTCCGTAATGGAACGATCAGTTCCCTTGTGATTCCTGCGAATCTGCCGATGGAACCGCAGAGACTTCGGTATTCTTGATCGCTTCCTCGACTTGCTTGCGCGGGCCTTGAGGACCTGGACGACGGCCACGGCGACGGCCTTGCTGGAGTGGAATGAAACGGCCTGCGACAGGCTGGAGCAGCTTGCTGATACACAACTTGTTAATACTCAAGTTCATCTCCGCACTCTCAACCTTCAATGCATCATGCAGGCTCATTGGTAGCCGGATGGTGATCATCCGCTCAGGTTCCGCTGAGTCTCCCTTGGATGGATCCTGGCTACGCATTGCTGCGACCATTTCTTGCAGCTCGGCGAACTCATCACTGGCCTCAAACTCTCGCATGCTCTCGGAGTCGCTGAACAACTTTCGCACGATCCCGTCGACCCCAAGCATCTCACGATAGAACACAACCCAACTACCGGTTTTAGCGAAAGCCTCTTGAGCCAGCCGTAAAACCTCTTTCCCTTTCTGCTCCCGAGGAACATTCACATTAAGCGGGGCAATATCCAAACGGGGGGCAATCGCATCAGTCTGCTCTGGCAATGGGTCGCTAGCATATCGAAGTTGAGCGTTGGTTTCAGTTTGAGACATTATCAGGATCTTCCTTTCCTAGGCTGTGCCGTGGTCGGCACGTCGTGTGGGTGTTTGTGCGGCTATACTCACCACCGGTCAAACGCCCCTCCCGAACCTATGCTTTCAAAACAACTTAGGCCCATTGCTAGCCCCGTGCTTAAATCGCAAGCACGCCTGCCGCAGCCAAGGCATCGACTGCATGCACAAAAATCGCGCACACCCCACATGTGCATCCGCCAAGTGTCCACCTCGCAAGGCAAGCGAGGCAACCAAAATTCCGGTCGCCAAAAAACTGCGTTTTGCGGCACTTTGGAGATATTTAAGTTTTTGTTTGTTTTACAAGCATTTCGGTTAACCCGACCGATTGCCAGCAAGAGGCCGGCAGAGCCATTGCCACCCCAGGTACGCACACAGACCGCCAAACCAAAAAAACCACAAGAGGGGGATCGAGTGCAAATCACTATCCCTACGAGCATCGTCCCAAGGGTCAATAGCGGAAAACTACGAGTCAGTGACTACTTGGGCCACCGCAGACACAGACAGACATTCGTTTCACGCCGACGAATTTTGGCCGGGCCAGCATCAATCGGCGGTTGCTAGATCCAGCTTGCGGCCGGGGCAATCGCCTGGCTGAGAACGGGTACACCCGAGGACAAACAGGATGCCATGGCGGCGGACATACACCAAAAGAGGGGCCAAAGAAACGACGTCAACCAAGGCTCAAAACCTAGGCTTTCAAGAAGGCGCACCCAGCCATGAGAGAACGCTAGTGAATGACGACCTGAAAGCATTTTACCAATACACGATACCCTCACTGCGATGCGGCACGAACCAGAGACCTTCCCTACCAAAAGGGCACCGGAGTGGCTCGAATGACCGGTGTCCCTACCGTGTCATCACGCTATCACAGGCTTCCGCGATCAAACTGACAGCCCGGTCAATCTGATCCCTTGACGTGGTCCATCCGAGGGAGACTCGCATTGTGCGGCGAATCTGAGTTTCCGTCCTCCCGATCGCCTTCAGAGACCTCGTTATCTCGTCGGGGGGTTCAGAAGATTGGGCGGTGGCAAAGACCAATTGGCGAGCAGCCTTTTGGATTAACACCGCATCGCAAGGCATCTCGATCGCCATCGTATTTGCGATCCGAGGCGACTCACTAGCGAGCAAAATGGGGTCTCGACTAAGGGAAGAACAAAGTCCGCTAAGAAATCGCTCGCTCAGCTCGGCAAAATTATCTGAAACCTCGCTCTCACAGCGACTCGCCAGGTGAGACGCCGCCCCCAGACCAATACAACCAGGAACGTTTTCGGCTCCCGGACGCAGCCCCATTTCTCGCGGCTCACCATGGCTGATTGGCGAGAGGTGCAATCCGCGACGGACATAGATCGCCCCACTGCCTTTGGGCCCATAGAATTTGTGCCCACTTATTGAAACGGTGTCAGCGCGAAGCTGCGACACCTCGACCGGCAATTTGCCAAATGCCTGGGTGGCATCGCAGTGAACCAACACCCCCCGGTTGTGGCAAATATCCGCCACTTCCCGAACTCTTTGCAGCGTTCCCAAGACTGGATTTGCGAGCTGCAAACAGACCAATCGAGTGTCAGGACGCAACATTGACTCGACCGTTGCCGGGTCGACAATTCCATTTTCCTGACACGGAACCATGCCGACATCGACACCATCCGCGTGCAGCGAAAATGCGGCAGCGAGAACCGAGTCATGCTCGAGTTCACTGACCAAAACGTGACCCCGTGTGGCCGAATTTTTGTCGTCCGATTTAAGTCCAGGACTGAGCGAGGACCGACGCTTGCCAAGCGAGGCAACTCTGCCTGGAACCCCTGGGACACTGGACGCGATAAACTGCCCCCGGACTGCCAAATTATTGGCCTCCGTTCCTCCGCCCGTGAACACGATCTCAAAGGGATCGCACCCAACCATCCCCGCGACGGATTCGCGTGCTTGCTCGAGTGACTCGCCTACTGCCTGGGCATGCGAGTGCTCTTGCCCAGGCAACATGAAGTGAGTAGCCCAAAATGGCTGCATGGCTTCAAGCACCGAAGGAGCGAGCGGCGTCGTCCGATTGAAATCCAAATAGATCACGAGTCAGGCATAAAACAAGAGAAGAGAAAGGCTTACGGAAAGTGCGTTGGCCGACGCCGCAGGGACGTCAACATGCTGTCAGCTGGACGCTGCCGCCGACCTGGATCTTGAGAATTCAGCCGAAGTGACCAGCTACGCTAGCAAGAAATCTGCAGAAATCTGCTCCACCCCTTCTGCGGGGTGGTCAAAATGATACACAGCATGGTTCCCGCTGTCGCAGCGTTCCAGAGTAGTCCGAAGAAGCAGGAAAACCAGGGCACAAGGAAGCACGAGGCCCCTATAACTGCAACTCAACAGTGACCGCCCGACTGGAGAAGAATGTAGCAAACTCGCCATCGAGTGGGAAAAATAATTGCCGCTAGATACATAGGCGGGTTTGCATCGAAGCAGTGAACAGGCGATAATCGTTAGCGTGAAGCCTTATATCTCACACTCACATACAGCACACCCACTCTCGGCCTTGTCTACGGAGCGCGAAATGAAGCGTCAGCGAATCGGATTTACATTAGTAGAGCTACTGGTGGTCATTACGATCATCGGCATCTTGATGGGACTTCTTCTTCCCGCAGTCAACGCGGCACGAGAGGCTGCACGTCGTAATCAGTGCAGCACCCAATTGAAGAACTTGGCACTTGCTGCGATCCAGCACGAAAACGCCAAGGGTGAACTGCCTGGGTATATCAATGATTTTGGCACGTTTACGACGGGGCCGGACCCTTCCGCTGAAGTGGCAGCTGCAACCAACCCGCCAACCCACCGAAAGATCGGAACTTGGACTGTTGCATTATTGCCATGGCTTGATGCTCAGCCGACGTACGAACAATGGAGCGAAGACCGCTACCCGGTAATTACAGAAACCAGCGCTTGGCATCCAAAAGCAGCTCCGAATTTGGCGATTCTGCAGTGCCCAAGTAATCCAAACAGTGACGCTCCATTGGGAAGCAATAGCTACATCTCCAACAACGGAACTCCCATCAAAGCTTCCAGCTCGACGACGGGAGGAACAGGAAGCAGCCCACCAGACATTTCATTTGTGACGTCGCAAGATCGCTCTAATGGAGCGTTCAACGCTAAATATCTCGGCACTACTGCTTCAGCTACGGTTACCACCGGTCCTGCTGTTCGCCTCGATGACTTTAAAGACGGTCAAGGCAACACGATCCTGTTTACTGAGAACGTCCAGGCCCAACCTTGGAACGAAGCGGGAGTGGCCACCGCAGCAGGCCTCGTTCCAGCATCGGGCACTGAAATTGCCTACCCTGTCAACTCACGTTATTACCAAGGCATGGTATGGCACTACGAAGACGACAATCCGGCGCCCGGCAGTGGTTGGAATGCACTCGGAACAGGTACTGCAGTCGTACCAGCTGCCGTTAACTCGCGTCACAAGATCAATGGTGGGGGCGCCACCACGGGGACCGACATTTTCACCGAGCAGATGAACAGAACAAGCACAGCGGCGTCCGACGCCAACAGCCCTGTCCACCTAGCACGCCCTTCGTCAGCTCACGTGGATGGCGTTAACGCGGGAATGGCTGATGGCGGAACTCGCTTCATTGGCGAAAACATCGATTACCGTGTTTACCAAGCACTGATGACCCCGCGTGGCAAGAGCAGCAGTGTGCCTTGGCCCGAGTTCGTGCTTAGCGATGACGATTATTAATCGAAACCGATAATCGGCTTGCGGGTGTTAATCGCACCGCAACAAATCCAAGGCCCAGGTGACAAACGTTTGTCACCTGGGCTTTTTTCGTTTTACCTAGTTGGCTCGAACGTAGCGGAAGTCGTCAAGACTTTCGTTGAACGAATTCAATTCTCGAAACTCTTGACGAGTTCCGCTACGAAATGCTTCACAGCGTTGCGTGGGGAGCGTCGATATTGATGGAAACATGCCCGAGACTAGTGCCGTCGGCTGAGATCAATAGGCGAAATGACTCCTATTGACCTGCTAAGTAATAAGATCACGCTCTGATCGCGATGCACTCAAAAACGATACACGTGTGCTCCTACTCTATTGACTTTGCGTATTTTGCCGATGATTCGTTTTGCACCGCCGACTTGGTAATTTCCGCAATGCTTATCGATCATTCGGCTTAGTAAATCCATGCGGTCGTGCCGATCACGTTTATGGCAGCGATGGATAACGTTGCCCCGCCCTGCGTAAATCTCACTCTGGCATGGATCGCCACCCACCGTTTTCAAGCGATCCCATCCTCTCCAGAGCATTGATGAACGTGACTAAGACCATCCCTAACTACTTGCGTATCCATAAAGCCCCCGCTTTGATCGCAGCCCCCGATCTTGATCCTTCGGGCGATCCCGTTTCGCATTTCTGGCATGTGTTTGGCGACACAACCGGTTGGCGCG
>CAXBHV010000549.1:0-5472 GCA_963974855.1 uncultured Rhodopirellula sp.
TGCGTTTTGCATCCGAGGCGAGCTCCCACTCTGGAATGGCCTTGAGTAATTCGGTCGCTTCTTCGCGAGATAGCGTCGGCACGCCACCTTCGCATGGCACACACTTCGCGGCGCGGAGCGAATCTGCGTTTTCTCGGGAATCTGATCCCAAAGCATCGGTTGGATTTGATTTTGACATGGTCATTTGACGATCCAGAAGGTTCGGTTCAGTAAGAATTATAAGAATCTTACAAAAAACTAGATCAAGAAGCATTGTTTGCCGTTGACGTCGCGAAATGAATGGACGACATTCTCCCGCTTCGTGAGAGCAAATCTTGCGTTTTATAAGTGGGAGAGTTTGCCGCCATCCGGCGTGCTGTGAATCGCAACCATGCGGTCACCGTGTGCATCGGAAGGGCCAGGTGACCTCGCCGAACCACCCGACATATAAGAGAGTCGCGACCCTATGGGTAAAAAATCCAAGCGTTATCGTGCAGCGCTCGCAAAGCAGCCTGCAAACCTGCTGCCGCTAAGCGAAGCAGTTGACGCACTCAAAAAATACGATTTGACCAAGTTCGACCAAACGGTCGAAGTGCACATGCGTTTGGGCGTTGACCCGAACCAAGCGGATCAAATCATTCGTGGCAGCATTGTGTTGCCAAACGGAATCGGCAAGACTCAGCGAGTCGTCGTGTTCGCCAAAGGCGATGCGGCCAAAGCAGCTGAAGAAGCGGGTGCCGACGAAGTAGGTCAAGAAGACTTGGCTAAGAAAATCAAAGACGGTTGGACAGACTTTGATGTTTGTATCGCCGCCCCTGACATGATGGGTCTCGTTGGACCGCTTGGTCGTGTCCTCGGTCCTCGTGGATTGATGCCTAGCCCGCGTGCGGGAACGGTCACCCCGGATGTTGCCAAGGTTGTTGGCGAATACAAGGCTGGTAAAGTCGAGTTTCGTAACGACAAGGGCGGTAACGTCCACGCGATGGTCGGCAAAATGAGCTTCGAACCACAGAAGCTTACCGAAAATATCACCGCATTCGTTGACTTTGTCAGCGGCATGAAACCACAATCCGTCAAGGGCACTTACATTAAAGGCGTTGCCATCTGTGCAACGATGAGCCCCAGTGTGAGAGTTGCGTACTAGCAAGTCTTTTAGAGTATCAGGCTTTTTGAACTAGACGTTCTGTCGCACAAATCGCACTTAAGTGAACCCAACCGATGAGTAAATACGTCAAAGAATTGGTGACTCGCGACATCAAACGCGAACTAGACGGTGTTGAAGACGCCGTGCTGGTGAGCTATGTCGGGATGGACGCCATCACTACCAACGAACTTCGTGGCGAGCTGGATGCGAAAGACATTCGCATGCTGGTCGTCAAGAATTCTCTTGCTCGGCGAGCGACCGAAGGGTCTTCGCTGGCACCTGCTTTTGAGGGGACTCAAGGGCAAGTCGCTGTTTGCTGGGGGGCGTCTGATTTCGTCTCTCTTGTCAAGGAGATCGTTCGACTTGATAAGGACAGCAGTAAGTATGAGAAGTTTACCGCTGCTGGCGGTGTCATGGATGGCGAAAAGCTTGATGCGGATCGCTTGAAAGAAGTCAGCAAGTGGCCAAGCCGCGAAGAGCAAATCTCGATGTTGTCAGGTCAAATTCTTAGTCCTGGATCGCAATTGTCGGCCGCACTTCTCGGTCCGGGCAAGAAGCTCAACAGTCAAATTAAGAAAATCGCAGAAGGCGACGAGTAGTTGCTCTTTTGTTAGTCGTTCCGTAACAAATCACCAACTGTTTTTGAGGTATTAGAAATGTCCGAAGAAGGCACCGCGGTCGCCGAATTTAGCGCCGAAGCAAAAGAAATGGGCGACAAGATCGCCGGTATGACCCTGAAGCAAGCCAAAGAGCTCAGCGATTACTTGAAAGATGTCCACGGCATCGAACCTGCCGCTGGCGGTGGAGTTATGATGGCTGCACCTGCTGAAGGTGGTGGCGCCGCTGTTGAAGAGAAGACCGAATGGGACATCGTCCTGACCGGCTTCGGCGACAAGAAGCTGAACGTTGTGAAGGTTGTTAAGAACCTGACCGGCGCTTCGCTGATGGAAGCCAAGAAGATGGTCGAGAGCTGCCCAGCCACCTTGAAGGAAGGCGCATCGAAAGAAGATTGCGACAAGATCAAGGCGGAAATCGAAGAAGCTGGCGGAACTGTCGAACTCAAGTAGTTCGCTGTTGGGCGTTTGCTCGAAACACTCGAAAGCCCTGGTGGAATTTCACCAGGGCTTTTCGCGTTGCAAATGTGGGATCGGCTCGTAGCGAAACTCGCCAAGAGTTTCGTCCACCCTTGCCTGCTCGAATTTCTTGGCGTGTTTCGCTATGAAAAGACGCTTGTGCTTCGACAGGCGTGAAGCCTGTGTTGCATCGTTGCTGCGCACTTCACTACATCACATCACGCAGCGCAGAAAGCAAGGTGCCGACATTTCGTTTCGTTGCGGAATGTCCCATCAACCCGATCCGCCATGCCTTGCCTGCGAACACGCCTAGTCCGCCGCCGATCTCGATGTCGTACTCGCTCAACAAGCGGTTGCGAATCGATGCGTCTTCGACGCCGTCGGGAAACGCAACACAGTTCAATGTGCACAGCGATTGTTTGGGGATGTACGAGAATCCTAGTTCTTCGAGTCCTTTGCGAAGCAGCAAGTGCATCTCGCGATGCCGAGCAATCCGGTTTTCGAGGCCTTCTTCCATCACGATCGCCAGTGATTCACGCAGCGCATAGATCATGTTGATCGGTGCGGTGTGATGGTACGCGCGGCCTCCTGAGCCGGTGTAGTAGTTCTTCAGCATCGAAACATCGAGGTACCAGCTTTGTGCTTTCGTTTTTCGAGCATCAATTCGCTCAAGCGCCCTCTCTGAAAACGATACGGGGGAAAGCCCCGGTGGGCACGACAGGCACTTTTGCGTTCCGGAATAAATTGCATCGATGCCCCACTCATCGACTTTTAATTCATGGCCGCCCAGTGATGTGACCGCGTCGACCGCCAATAGCATGCCCGCATCGTGCACGATCTCGGCCAGTCCGCTCAGATCTTGGTGAGCTCCGGTGGACGTTTCCGCGTGAACGATGCCAAGCATTTTGGCGTTGGGGTGTTTTTCGACCGCTTCAGCGATCGCTTCCTTGCTAAATGTTTCGCCCCAAGGGACCTCGATCGCATGCACCGTCGCGCCGCAACGCTCCATATTGTCTTTCATTCGTCCGCCAAAGACGCCGTTAATACAGACGATCGCCTCGTCACCGGGTTCGATCAAATTGGTGACAATCGCTTCCATTCCTGCCATACCTGTCCCCGAAACCGGAAAGGTCAGCAGGTTTTTCGTTTGATAGGCATCGCGAATCAGTTGGCACGTGTCATCCATGTACTCGATGAATTGGGGGTCGAGATGTCCGAGGGTGGGGGCCGAGAGGGCGCGAAGGATGCGTGCCGGCACCGTGCTCGGCCCAGGCCCCATCAGAATGCGTTCACGAGGATTCAGCGGAGGCGTTGATCGGGTGGCCATAAAGCGGTCTTTAAAAAAGGAGGGGCGAGAGCGGGAACCGAGGTCGCGGACTCTATCTTATCGGTTTTTGAACAGCCAATCGACGGTGACGTAGGTAGACGTCTCTCTTTCGGCAAATTGGCGAGTTAGCGGTTCCAGCTTTGCAATCGTTGAAATGTTTTCTTGGCGCGCAAACCAGGCAAGCATGAATCACTTCGTAACTCATTTTACCGATGGCTCTGGCGTGCAGGTCGATGGCGTCCGAGGTATGATGGCCGATCCAATGCCGCCCCTCTCCTTCCTCGGCTTTCCAAGGTTCCATCCATGCGTTTGTCGCTGTGTGCACTTTTCGTGTCGCTTTTCGTTGTCGTGCCCTCGCTCTCGTTTGCTCAGCAACGCCCCGATCCTGTTCCGTTGATTTTTGACACGGACATCGGCAACGACGTCGACGATGTGTTGGCGTTGGGGATGATCCATTCGCTGCAATCGCGTGGTGAATGCGAATTGTTGGCCGTCACGATCACCAAAGATCATGAGTTAGCGGCTCCTTTTGTCGACGCGGTCAATACATTCTATGGTCGCGGCGACATCCCGATCGGCGTCTGTCGCAGTGGTGTCACTGACGCCGCAGGTCGCTTCAACATTCTGGCAACACAGCAAGATAACGGTAAGCTTCGCTATCCTCACGATTTGACCTCGGGTAACGATGCACCCGACGCGGTAGACGTGTTGCGGAAGTCGCTAGCCGATGCAAGCGATGGCTCGGTTGTGATCGCCCAAGTTGGGTTCTCGACGAACCTCGCTAATTTACTCGCGTCCAAAGCGGATGATGTCAGCCCGCTTGCTGGTGTCGAATTGGTCAAAAAGAAAGTGCGTTTGTTGTCGATCATGGCCGGTGCTTTCACCGACGGCCACAAGGAATACAACCTGATCAAGGACCTCCCGTCCGCAAAGAGGATCGTCGATGATTGGCCCACACCGATTGTATGGAGTGGATACGCGGTCGGGAAATCGCTGGCTTATCCTCATCAAAGCATCCTGCGAGATTACGGATACGTCGATCATCATCCATTGTCGGAGGCCTATATCCTTTACATGCCACCGCCGCATGATCGACCGACCTGGGATTTGACCAGTGTGCTGTACGGGGTTCGTCCCGACCATGAATATTTTGCGTTGTCCGAGCCTGGGAAAGTGCAAATGGCTGACGATGGAGTGACCACGTTCGAAGCCGCTGCCAATGGTCGAGATCGATACATTTTGGTTCGCGATGACTTGCGGCCCAAAGTGCTCGAAGCGTTGCAATTGCTCTCGAGCCAACCGCCGAGCAAGTAATGGTCCACGACGTCGGCCCGGCCCACGATTGTCGCTCGGCTTTCCAAGCCGTTGGCGTGCCTGACGTTTGATCGTCGAGGCGAGAGCGACTGCGTTTTATATGCGCCGAACGTTCGATCGTAACGGATTCAGCTTGGAAAGCTGGCCGACAATGCTCCACTACGGTGCCGGCCTACAATTGTCGCTCGGCTTTCCAAGCCGTTGGCGGGCTTCACGTTTGAACGCCGAGGCGAGAGCGACTGCGTTCCATGCGTGCTACGTTGTCACCGCGACGGTTACAGCAAGTCAACGAACGCCCGCATCCACGCGGGATGGGCGGGCCATGCTGGCGCGGTGACGAGATTGCCATCGACATGCGCCGAGTCCATCGTCTCGGCGGGCTCCATGTATCGACCGCCGCTCAATGTGACCTCAGGGCTGCATGCCGGATAGCAACTGCACTCACGCCCTTTCAGAACGCCTGCGGCCGCCAGGATTTGGGCGCCGTGGCAGATCGCGGCGACCGGTTTGTTGGCGTCAAAGAAATGACGCACTATTTCCAGAACCTTTGCGTTGAGCCTGAGGTATTCCGGTGCCCGTCCACCAGGAATCACCAACGCGTCAAACGCGTCAAGGTCGATGGCATCAAAATCGGC
>CAXBHV010000550.1:0-5466 GCA_963974855.1 uncultured Rhodopirellula sp.
GTCCCGTGATGTGGATCATCGGCCGGGTGATGCGGAACCGACTCAGCGAAGCGTATCGCGATGTCCAGGAAAGTTTCAGTCGCGTGACCGCCACGATTGCCGAATCGGTCGCCGTGATTCGCGTCACTCAGGCCTTGGCTCGCGAAGACACCAATGCCGAGTTGTTTCGCCAATTGACCGCCGATCACGCTGAATACAACATGAATAGTGCGCGGCATAACGGATTGCTGATGCCGCTGTTGGAATTAACCGGACAAGTTTCGTTGGGACTCGTTTTGATCGTCGGCGCGTACCGAGCGATTGTGGCCAGCGATCCAATGCCGGTGGGTGATTTGATCCAGTTTTGGTTCCTGGCAGGACTATTCTTCAGTCCAATTCAAGTCTTGGGCAACCAATACAACCAAGCACTCACGGCGATGGCCGGCGCCGAACGCGTCTTTCGATTGCTCGATACGCCACCTGAATGGTCCGATCTGCCGACGGCAATTTCGTTGCCGAATCAAGTTGACGGTAAACTAACTGTCGAAAACGTTTCGTTTGCCTATGATCCTGGCCATTTGGTGCTGCGGGATGTTTCGTTTGTCGCTGAGCCGTGTCAAATGGTGGCACTTGTCGGTGAAACCGGCAGCGGCAAGTCGACGATCGCCAATTTGGTGTCCCGTAATTATTTGCCCAACAGTGGCAAGATTTGCGTTGATGGATTGGATACACGCGGGCTAACGAGCGAGTCGATTTCGCGTGCGATTTCGGTCATCCCGCAACAGAATTATCTGTTCACCGGCAGCGTGCTGCAAAACATCGTGGCCGGGCGAGACGGAGCGACCGAATCGGATGCAGTCGAAGCGCTGCAGTCACTCGATTGCGAGTGGTTGATTGACGATTTACCCGAGGGGCTGCAAACGCAAGCGGGATCACGCGGCGGTCGTGTCTCGCTGGGGCAACGTCAATTGATCTGTTTTGCCCGCGCGTTGGTCGCCAACCCACGGATCTTAATCTTAGACGAAGCCACCAGTGCGGTGGACACACTGACTGAATTGCGAATTCAGCACGCACTGGGACGACTACTTGAGAATCGCACCAGTCTCGTGATCGCTCACCGTTTGAGTACGATCCGCACTGCCGATCAAATCCTGGTCATGTCGCACGGACAAATCGCCGAGCAAGGCCGGCACGAGGAACTGCTAAAGCAAAACTGTCTCTACAAAGACTTGCACGAACGTTTCGTGTCGTAGTTCCCAAATTCACCGCGATAGCGGCCGGGGAGGGCTGGTGACACTGCGTTTGTATGTTGCATCTTCTGACACCACGAGGCCCCACCTAGAGCCCGCTAACGGCTTGGAAAGCCGAGCGACAATCGGAGGCCGGCACCGTAGCGGAGCATTGTCGGCCAGCTTTCCAAGCTGGAACCGTTACGATCGAAAGTTCGGCGCATGAAACGCAGTCACTCTCGCCTCGACGCTCAAACGTGAATCCCGCCGACGGCTTGGAAAGCCGAGCGACAATCGTTGAAACCGGCCTACGATAGCAACTCGGCGGCCAGTTCTTGCTTGCACGCGCCGATGACTTGGCCAATCAATTGGTCGGCTTGTTCGCCACTGAGCGTGCCGTCGTGCAGTTGCAAGGACACCGACATCAAGACGCGTTTGCGATCTTTGCCGTCTTTGGCCGGGTCACGGTACGTTTCACAGTAGCGAACCCCCGCAAGTTCTTCGCCCACCGCCGCCCGCACGACGCGTTCCAGTTCACTCCAGCGAACCGATTCGGCAACCACAAAGTTCAAATCGCGTTCGACCGAGGGGAACATGCTGACGCTCTGCTGTTGCGGCACAAGCGAAGCAGCTTCCAACAGAGTTGGCAGCGAGAACTCGGCGGCAACGACCGGTGCTGGCAACTTCCACGACTTCAGCACTTTCGGATCGACGATGCCTAAATAGCCCACCATCCGCTCTCCACAGCTGACTTCGACGACGGCACCTTTGGCAAACCCACTCCGCTCGATCGCTTTCACTTGGACGGGATCAGCGATGCCCATTCGCTGGCATAGTGTCTCGATCGCTCCCTTCATTTCCAAGTAGTCGCAACCCGAAACCATTGCCAACGAGTATTGCTCACTCGGCAGCGCTTCGTTGCTCTGTTGTGGCAAGTAAATGTGAGCGATCTCGAAAAGATCCGCATGAATGCTGGCCGAAGCCCAGTTGTTCGCGCGCCCTTCCAATAGGCTGGGGATCAACGATCGGCGAAGCGTACGGGCTCCCTTTAACATCGCAGTGTCCGTCTTTAACGCCGGCAACTCCGTCCAAGGGCTGAGCGATTCGTCGAGCTTGTTGGTCACGATGCTGGGCGTCATCGCTTCGGAGTATCCCGCGCTGGTCATCACCGACCGAACGCGTTCCATCGCGACATCAAAGTCGCGTTTGCTGCTCGGCGCGACCGGGATCGGAGCATCCTCAGGAATATTTTCGTAACCATGAATCCGCGCGACCTCTTCGATCAAATCGGCCTCGCGTCCCAAGTCATGTCGCCACGAAGGTGGCACATAGGCGTCGCTACCGCTGTCGTGCTCGCAGCCCAGTTTCACCAAAATACGTTCAATCTCTTCACGATCGATTTTGATCCCCAGTACGCGTTCGACCTGGCTCAGTCGCAATGTGACGGGCGGGTTCGGCGTGATCTCCGGCGCCGTGTCGATCACGCCCTCAGCCAATTTCCCACCCGCGGTTTCCAGGATCAATTGGCAAACCCGGCGGCTGGCCCAATCGACGCCGACGGGATCAACACGTCGTTCGAATCGGTAGGACGACGGGCTTTGTAATTTCAACTTGCGAGCCGCACGACGAACCAGCAGCGGTGTGAAGACAGCCGCTTCGATTACGAGGTCGGTCGTCGTGTCGTCGACTTCCGAAACCGCACCACCCATCACACCTGCAACCGCTTGAGCTTCCTTGGCGTCCGCGATCACGCACATCGCTTCATCGAGTTCGTAGTTGCGATGATCAATCGCTTCGATTGTTTCTTTTTTCGCCGCTTGGCGGACCACGACTTTCTTTTCAGCGATCTTGCTGTAATCGAATGCGTGCAGCGGCTGGCCACATTCCATCATCACGTAATTCGTAGCGTCGACGACGTTGTTGACCACGCCGATGCCGACTGCCTTGAGTGCCGTGGCCATCCACTCGGGACTCGGTCCGACTTTGATGCCTTGGATCACGCGGGCGGTGTAGCGAGGGCATGCTTCGGTGTAGCGGTTTTCGACGTTTAGCAGTGATTCGATTTTTGGACCCGTTTCGCTGAGCTCGATTTCGGGCGTTTTAACGGGCAAGTCGTACAGCACACCGATTTCACGAGCCACGCCGAGGTGTCCCAGGCAATCGCCGCGGTTGCTGGTCACTTCCAGATCGATCACGACATCGCCATCGACGGTGGTGGTTTCTTCGTGGTTCAGCCCTGACAGACTCAGGCGGAGAGCCAATTCTTCGTGGCTCATCGGCAGATCGAGGTAGCGGGAGAGCCAATTCCAAGAAACGAGCATCGTGGTAGCAGTGGGGTAACGGGGTGAAAGCGAGCGAACGAGACAGGCAATAGGTTATCCAATGGGACGATTTCGCAAAACCGAGTGTCGCGTTTTCCTGCTTTGACGACTTCCGCTACCATGACCAACCCTGATTTCCAGCTCTGCCAAAACACTCGCACCCAATAAAAAACAGCCTTTTCACCGCTCCGGCGACGCAAAATATCGGGGAAAAAGGCACAGTCGACTTCCTCTTTAATCCGGGCTAGCGAGAACGAACGTATTGGATTAGCATCTTCAGAACGTTGATTCAAACGTCCCAAGAGCGAAGGGAATGGCGACAGTCTTCCCCACCTGCGAGGGGCGTCGAATACGAATCGCGGGCCGTAGCGAAGCCTGGATATCGCGCCACACTGGGGGTGTGGAGATCGCTGGTTCAAATCCAGTCGGCCCGATTTTTAGAAAACCACGTAATTTACTTAACTAAACTGCCCTGAGAGTGGATCTCGGAAAGGCTTATTCCTGCGGGTGATTTTCGACATGTGTCGAAAACACTCCGATTGGAGCCTGTTTCGTGCGAATCCCAAAGTACTCTCGGCACTCTTCTGGTAACGCCCGCGTCTGTCTTGGCGGCAAGTACCACTATCTCGGCAAATACGGCACCAAGGCCAGCAAGGACGAATACAACCGTCTTGTTGGTGAATGGATAGCGAGCGGCGGCGTCGTCATTCCTGGCACCGCGAACGACGAGCTGAGCATTGCTGAAATGTTGCTTGCTTACATGAAGTGGGCTAAGTCGTACTACGCCAATGATGCACGCCAAATCGGACGCATCAAACGAGTAAAGGACTTGTTCAAAGAACAGGGCTATCTCACGAAATCAGCGTCCAGTTTTGGCTACGTGCAATTTGAGTCCGTGCGTACGTCCCTGGTAAAAACAGGTGTCGGCCGAAAGTACGTTAACGAATTGATGGACAGGATTGTCCGGATCTTCAAATGGGCGGCGTCCCGCGGGCTGATCCCGCCTGCTGTGCATCAAACCCTGTCGCTGATTGAACGGTTAGCAGTGGGGCGAACGACAGCACCAGAAGCAAACCCTGTGCTTCCCGTCGATGAAGCTATTGTCAACCAAACGTTGCCGCATTTACCCCAAGTGGTAGCGGATATGGTGCGATTCCAAATCCGTGTTGGTTGTCGTCCCGGGGAGGTCTGTTTGATCAAACCTTCCATGGTGGATCGATCCGACGAAAGCGGTGTGTGGGAGATCCATCTCGACGAGCACAAGAAAGCGTACCTCGGCAAGAAGCGGATCTTGTTCGTTGGTCCGAGGGGGCAAGAGGTCCTCGCGAAGTACTTGTTACGTGATCCAGACCTTCATTGCTTTTCACCGATCGACAGCGAACGCAAGCGTCTGGACGCGCGACACGAAGCGAGGATAACACCGCTGAGTATTGGGAATAAACCCGGCAGCAACCGAGAGCGAAAGCCAAAACGCAAGCCACGTGATCATTACGACAAGGACACCTTTCGCCACGCAATTCATCGTGCCTGCGACAAGGCGTTCCCGGCGCCGAGCGGGCTATCGGCCGATGAGCAAAAGTCATGGCGAAACGCAAATCGTTGGAATCCCAATCGATTACGACACTCCTTCGCAACTGCATCGCGAAAGGTGGCGGGTATCGAGGCAACGTCGATCTTGATGGGCCACAGTGACGCAGCGGCAGTGACCACGATTTACGCCGAGCGCAACCGTCAAGACGCAATCGAGGCCATCCGCAAACTAGGGTGATGCTAAAGGATTCACACGGGGTTGGCTCAATGCGAGCTGTTCTCGTTGAATTTCCTATACTTCCTCTCATCGTTCTTCGTCAGAGGAATCATCCCAATGGAATCATGGAGACGGAAGAAGATTTGCTCGTAATGGTCCCGCTGGGTCTTACTGGCTTTCCAGATGGAAT
>CAXBHV010000551.1:0-5448 GCA_963974855.1 uncultured Rhodopirellula sp.
GTGGTTCATCCATTTATTTCACTCGTATCTTATTGCACCGGTGTCGCGGGGATTGCTAGACCATAGTGACGCTCGATGTCATTTGGGGAGAGTGTCCGTGAGTAAACTGCGATTTCGTCGATAGCACCCGAAAACTGCCGCCAATCGGCATCCGCCGTTAATTGGCCGATGATCAGATGGAAATTACCGGATCCATCGACTTTACCTTCTGCCAATGGGACGCGACTCGCCAGTGTGCCGTTGAGATAGATTTCCATTGCGTCCACGTTTTTCACCGCCACGACGTGATGCCATTGACCGGGCACGCACAACCCGCGAGTAAATGCGTTGGTTCCCGTCTCGAATGATGCGGTCGGAGGAGTTCGATGCAGAAAACGCAACGCGCCAGGCTCGTGGATCATGAACGTGTTTGTCACAACCTCGAATACGTTTAAAAAGATTCGGTTGTCTTTTCTTGATTCCGGGAACACCCCCAGCACGGTTGCATGCTGCAGGTCATCTGGCTTCATCCAGAACTCGATCGAGTAGGGACCTTGATTGAGTCCTTCGATCGGATTTTCGCTGATCAGGTATCGTGAAGAGTCGCTACGCTGCAAACGGAGGTAGCCATTGGTGACTTGGATGTTCTTTCCCCCGTCTTTCCCGTGACGGAGCATGCCCGCGTGATTCGGTCCCATTTCATTGCGGACCAGATGGTTAGCGGTCTGGGAATCGTCCGTGTCTTCGAAACGCCAATAGAGAAGTGGGGCGTCTCGGCGAATCAGCTCTGCATATTCATCGGTCAGTGGCAATGCCATTTCTTCGTACGCGACAATCTTAGGCAGATCCTTTGGCTTGGCTGTGATCGTTTGCAACAAGTCTTGCTCTCGGTTGACACTGATTCGCGTTGCCTCTTTCACTCGTTGGCTGATCAACGTATTGCCATCGTCACCTAGCAATGACAGTTCGACTTCACCGCTAAGGACCTCGACTTCCGAAGTTCCTGCCGGAGTCACGCTGACGCCGAACTCGGTGCCTAAATCAACGATTGCTGCCTTAGGCGCGTTGAGTACAAAGCCGCGAGCTCGTGGAGGCACGTGGGCACTGACGCTGCTGGACAATAACGTCGCTGCGTCCTTGGAATGAATTTGCAGTTCGGCAGGCCCTTCGATCGCAACCACCGCGCCGCTCATAAACTCCATTTGCACGAAGCCCTGATCCAGCTTCAATGTGCCGGACGTCAATCTTTGTCCGATCGAAAGCTTCGATGCGGAATTACTATCGCTACGCACAACGACGGCGGCAACCGGTTCGACCATCGCGACATTAAAACCTTTTGTGAACGCGTCATTGGATGATGGGGTCGGTTCGTCGGTCGATGCCACGATCGGCGACTTCGGCCTGTCGGAACCGTCAGCCAGCGGAGCGGTTTCCTGTTGCGGTGGGCCGCCTAAATAACCACTCAGCGACAAGACCAATACAAACGATAGTCCACCGATGACGAGAATCAGAAACGCCACGAACCCTTGCAAATTCATACTCGTACCCGACCATGCGGTCGAAAAGGTCGGCATCAGGGGCGCTGTTGGATGGTCATCGGCCGTCGTGAAATGTTCACTCAGGTGAGCTGGATTGACGCTGTCCACCACTCCCCAAGCACCGGAAAGCTCGGAGTGGATCTGCAAATAACGAAGGTAGTGTGCCTGAGCTTCGGGGGACGATTGCAGGATCGCCACGAGTTCCTTGCCTTCGGCGTCGCTCAGTTGTTCGTCAATCAACAGCGGCAACAATTCGTTCAGTCGTTGCATGTCGTCCGTGTCATCAGGGTGAATGTTCATTTGGGCGGCTCCATCGATAGTTTTGACTCGACGCAAGCGATTAATTTTTCTCGTACTCGATGCAGCATCAAGCTGACGGCGTTCGCGGACTTGTCCATGTCACCGGCAATGGCTTTCACGGAAATCGATTCCGCGTACCGCTGGATGATCAATTTTCGTTGTTCTGGCACCAGTCTGACAAGACAGTCTTGCAGAGCGGTTTCACGTCGCTGGCAAATGTCATCGGGAAACATTTCGGAATCCATTGCGTCGAGCGATGCCGCCAAATCGGCGGGGAAAATCAGCCGGTCGCGGGACTGACGTTTGCGAAATGCCATCACCTGGAAACGGGCGATCGTAAACGCCCAAGCCATAAAATCCGTTCCCTCTTCGAATTTGGCTGCATCGCGACATAACACCAGATTGACTTCCTGAAGCACCTCGTGGGCCTGGTCACTGTTGCCCAATCGCTTCAGCAAAAATCCAAACAGCCGAGGTTGGGCCTCGGTTAACTGCAGTACCCACGCGGTGGTGAGCTCGATTTTGCCTGGCACGTCGTTGTTCATGTCATTTAGTAGATAGCCGGGAAAGGCTAGATCTTTCGCTTTCTGCAGGGAAACCGTGAAAAAAAGAAAAAAAACGTCGTTCTTCAAGAAAGATTTTATTGCGACCGGCTATTCCCCACTATCGCGTTAACGGGAATTCCAAATCCGTTGCCTGTGGCAACGGCCAATTTTGCAGCTCATTTCAACCCTTCTAATCCAGAGTTTGTTTCATGCCCAATCGTGCTCCGGCGATCGTTCTCGCCTGCTTTGCATTTATCGCCAGCTTCTCAATCGTGGGCTGTGGCGACGCCCAAAATGAAGTGATTGACCAATCGACGGTTAATCAAGAAAGCATGGAAGCCTACGAGGCTGAGATGAATAACCCAGCCGGTGGCGTCTAGCCATTTTTACTGATGGCGAGACTGGCTCGCGGGTGAATTTTCTAATTTGCGATTGTTCTTTCCGGCATTCACCCCATGAGCTGGGTTTGGCACCCCCTGGCTGTTTTTTGCGAGTTTACTTTTGTTTGTTCCTTTGGGAGTTTTTGTAGATGAGAAATTCTAAGAATCGCGGCTTCACGCTCGTGGAGCTGCTCGTTGTGATCGCCATTATCGGCGTTTTGGTCGGCCTGTTGTTGCCGGCGGTCCAGGCCGCTCGCGAAGCCGCACGGCGGATGAGTTGCAGCAACAATTTCAAGCAACTTGGCTTGGCAATCCATAATTATCACAGCGCCTATAACCAGCTTCCCAATAATCACACGGGAACGGATCGTGCCTACGTGGGCGATGTCTCGAACAACAGCAATCGTCGTTTTCTAAGTTGGTTGGTGACCGTGCTGCCGTTTATCGAGCAGCAAGCGATGTGGGAAGGTATTACCAACCCAAGTCAAGAAGTGAGTCCTGGATCCAGTATGCCGGGGACTGTGACCAACGGCACGTGGCCAGCGATGGGACCAGTACCATGGCAAGCCGCCTACCCTGCTTGGGCGACCGATATTGCTGGATTTCGTTGCCCGAGTGACCCGTCACGCTTACCCGGCGTGGCCACGGGACGCAGCAACTATGCCGCATGTTTGGGTGATTCGATCGACTCGTGTTACTTTGGCGGCAAAAACGAGCGGGGCGCATACAACCAACCCTCCGATTACTCCCTGAACAACGATGGCGATATGACGCTGCGAGCTCAGGCTGCTAACCGCGGCTTTTTCTGGAGCCGTCACAAGGTGGGCTTCCGTGACGTGCTCGACGGATTGTCCAACACCATTGCTGCGGGCGAAATCTGTACTTCTGCAGGAAGTCGTGAGACACGCGCGGACTGGGTTCGCAACATTTCCTTTAAAGGCGATGGAACCTGGGATGGCGCCGGCGAGCCTAACCGCTGCAGACAAGGGGCGCATATCGATCCTGCTCGTCCAACGTTCTACACCAGCTCTGCCAGCGTTGAAACAAACCCGTTAAACTCTCGCGGTGGGCGTTGGGGAGATGGACGATTGACGTACACAGCGTTTCAAACGATTCTGCCTCCGAATAACGCCAACTGCTCGACCAACACCTCCGATGGCAATTGGTATTTCATCTCCAGTGCGGGTAGTCGTCACCAAGGTGGTGCTCATGTGTTGATGGGAGATGGTGCCGTCAAGTTCATCACCGACAGCATCGAGTCGGGGGATTTGACTGACAATGCGGTTGTCGCATCGTTTACTGGACACACCTCCAACCCGAACCTAGCTGGTTCGCAAAGTCCGTATGGGCTTTGGGGGTCGCTCGGTACCCGTGCCGCGAAAGAAGTGATCAAGGACGAGTTTTAGTCCGTAATCGAGCGGATATTAAACGGATAGCCGGCGACAAATCTTGTTGGCTGATCGAGCGTAGGGCCGGTTCCTACCGGCCGGTTCTATCGAGCTGTCTCCATTGAGTCGTCACGACGGTCGGTGGGAACCGGCCCTATGCGAAACGTGACATTCATTTTCTGCTCGCTCCTAAACTGAACGCTGTGAAGCATTTCGTAGCGGAACTCGCGCGAGAGTTGCGGGGGCATACACCATGGAACGAAAGTCTTGACGACTTCCGCTACGCCAAATTAGCACAAACCCTATAAGGAAAAATGCTTCACAGCGTTGCCCTAAACTGCGTCGTTTTTTTGGCTTGCAAAGGCCTGTAAGATTGAGTCACCTTCCAAACTTTCCCACCGATTTTCACTGCATCGTTAAATTTGTCTGTATGAATTCTGTCGTAAACCGCTTTTGCATTCCTGTGCGTCATAATTCCCGCGCCGTCCAAGGCGTCTCCCTTGCGATCATCGTGCTGGGGACATTCGGGATTGGTGCGTTCGGATCTGAACGAGTTGGCGTGGCGGCGGCTTCCGATAATTTCGTGTTGCCGGACGAAATCGATTTCAACGATCACGTTCGTCCGATCTTCAACGCCCACTGCACCGCGTGTCACGGCGGAGTGAAACAAGCCGCAGACGTCTCGTTTGTCTACAAAGAACAAGTTCTGCCGCCCGATGGCTGGATCGTCGAACCAGGCGATCCTGAGAACTCGGTCCTGATCGAGCGAGTTCTGACCAGCGATCCCGAGTTTCGCATGCCTCCGCCGGACCATGGGCCGCCATTGTCCGCCGAAGACGTTGCGATTTTGACCGAGTGGATTCAGCAAGGTGCTGTCTGGAAAGCAAGCTATTGGTCCTACGCCGCTCCGGAACCGCAACCACTTCCCGTGGTTTCGGATCCCAAATGGGAACGCCAACCGCTTGATCGTTTTGTGCTTGCCAAACTCGATGAAAAAAAACTCACGCCTTCACCGGATGCCGCGCCCGAGCGTTGGCTGCGACGTGTCACGTTGGACTTGACCGGATTACCTCCGACGCTCGAGCAGCGAGATGCGTTTCTGCGGGCGTTTGCTCAGGACCGCGACGCGGCTCGTCGCGATTGCGTGGACCTAATGCTTGGCTCGACCGCATACGGCGAACGATGGGCCAGCGTGTGGTTGGACCAAATTCGTTATGCCGATTCGAAAGGACTCGGTTTGGATGGGCGTCGATCGGTTTGGAAGTATCGCGACTGGGTAATCGGTTCGCTGAATCGTGATTTGCCCTATGATCAATTC
>CAXBHV010000552.1:0-5447 GCA_963974855.1 uncultured Rhodopirellula sp.
TACGGCCCACGGCTCACGACTGCGATTTGGATTTCGATTAAATCAACGGCCCGCAAGCCGTCCTATCGAAACATGAATTAAGACCGGTCGAGCTAGCGAAGATTCCTGCAGCAGACGTCAATGGAAGCTACGCGAGCCCCATTTCTTGCTGCAGACGTTGTCAAAAAGAGGGTTGAATCAAATCAACCAAGATTGGTGCGCAATCCGCGCATCACGCCCGTAGGGCGAGTGTTTGAACGGCGTTTGACGCATCACGGCGTCAAAGCGGCTCGGTGCTGCGAAGGTGACTTGCAGTACCGCAGTCCAATCCGCGATCATGCTTGCCGTGTCGGGCAGCTCCACACCTGATTCGAGTACAGCTCCTTCGCAGATGCAATTTTGGCAGTTGCATTCACTCTCGGACGGTTGCTCGGAGGGCTGCGAAGCGGGGGCGTCCTCACAATCAGAACAGCAACAGCACACGGGCGTTGCAGATTGGTTGCCCCCCGCTGCATTCGCTTCACACGAAAGGCAACGCACTGGACACGCCATCAAAAGGGCGATCAACAGTAAGGCAAAAAGGGGGCTCTTCATACAATTCAGTCTAGTCTCGCGTTTTCGCGAGAGCAAGAGCAGTCAGCCTAGTGATCGGAGCATGCCCACTACTCGGTCCTCAATTTCAGACGTTCCATTGACGTTAGTTCGGGGCTTCCGCCTCGTCCGCCCGATCCCGATGCGGTGTAAACATGGTCGCCGACGATTGCGAATCCTGAACCATGTCGGCCTCGCTCGAGCGACGGCCAATCTCGCCACTGGCCGGTTTTGACGTTGTACGCTTCGACTTGATCGTGCGCCATTTTTTGAGTCGATTCGCCGCCGCCGATCACAATTTCCTCGCCCCACGCCATTACCATGTTGCCGGCTCGCGGGGTTGGCAACATTGGCGATTCCGATTCCGGCAACCACTGATCGGTTGCAAAATCGTAGACGTCGATCGGTTTGACGGTTAAATCAAAAACTTGTCCCGTTGCCTTCGATGTTGTTCGGCCGGCTGCGGCGTAAAGCCGATCGCCGCGCACGACGGCGGGAAAATGGTCTCGCGAATGAGGAGCGTTTTCGAGCATCCGCCAATTTCCCGTTGCGGGATCGTATTCGTCAAACCAGGGCTGGAATCCGTCGTTGTGACCATTTGTGATTCCGCCGATCAAATAGATTTTGCCTTTGTACTGCACCGCTCCGGCGCCACCACGTCGACGTTGTTCGGGGATCGTATGCCCGAACTTGAACGTGTCCGTCTTGGGGTAGTAGACGACGATTTTTTCCAGCGGACGTTCATTTGGATAAGGGCCCGTCATCGCGCCCATCAAGTAGATCGCATCCCCTATTACCACCGCTTGAAAATGATGCAGTTCAATCGGTGTTTCGGATTTTGCGGTCCAAGTCAGGGTGGTTGGATCAAACACGTCGACCGGATTAATGCGTCGACCGCCAATCAAGTAGACCATATCTTCAAACGCAACCAGTGTTGCCTCGTGACGCGCGGTCGGGACGCCAATCGACTCGAGTGTTTCCCATTGCCACGATTGTCCGTTGGAAATTGAGAAATTTAAGAGACAGAACAGAATAGTGAGCTGTAAGACGCGTATCATTTCAGTCTCTTCGTTGTTTTTGAATTTTTAAGTCGCGATTTTGTCGTTTTTCCCGGCAAATCATAACCCGAAGCGTCAGCGAGGGACCGCATCAAGATTCATTTGTGATGTTGCGCTTGATGACAGGCTAGAAGCCTATCCCACATTAAAACGAAAAAAGCGGAGTGAGTCTCTTTTTGAGAGTCTCACCCCGCCTATTCGGAACACTAACGTCCTACGGTATTGCTCAGGCTTCCCTTGCGTCGGGCCTGATCAAATCCGTGTTTCTAGCAACCGCAAGCTGGTGCAGCTTCGCAACCGCAAGAAGGAGCTTCGTCGCAACCACATGCTGAATCGCAACCACAGTTGCCGTGGCTGAACAGACGACGGAGCAAGCCACGAACTGGGCCTTCAGTCGCTGGGCAGCAAACAGGAGCTGCTTCGCACGATCCGCAAGCGTCGCCACAGCAAGAAGCTGGAGCACATACTTGAACTGGAACTTGCTTGCAAACAACTCGTGGAACGCAGCGTGTTACGGTGTAAGGCTCGCAAACTTTGCGGCACTTAGCAACCTTAACGATCTTGGTGAAGCACTCTTTCTTGTAAGTTGTGCAGCATACGGTCTTGGTGCGGCACTCAGGAACCATCGTGCAAACCTTATAGCAAACTTCCTTTGTGCGGCATTCTGGTACCATTTTGCACACGGTGTAGTTGCAGGTCTTTTGACGGTTTTCGCAAACGATGTTGCAAGTGGTGTAGCAAACTTCTTTGCTGCGGCACTCAGGAACCATTTTGCAGGTCGTGTAGTTGCAGGTCTTTTGACGGTTTTCGCAAACCATGGTGCAGACCTTGTAGCAAACTTCCTTCGATCGGCATTCTGGAACCATTTTGCAAGTTGTCCAGTTGACAACTTTGCTACGGCACTCAGGAACCATTTTGCAAACGGTGTAGTTGCAAACCTTGGTGCGGCACTCAGGAACTCGCTTGCACACGGTGTACGGTACTTCGCGAGTACGGCACTCACGAACGTACTTGGTGCAGCAAATTTCCTTAGTTTCGCAAGTTGGAACCCAAACCTTCTTGGTGCAAGTGGTTGGGCAACCTTGAACACATTCAACGCGGCATTCGCCTGGGCAGTATACGCATCGGCAAGTGCATGGATCGTAAGTCCAAGTTCCGGGCTCACGAACGGTACGACGCATCATTTTGCCAGGGATCGTTTCAGTAACGGTATCCCAATGGCCACCGTTGACCGTAACGGTCTTGGTGTACTGCTGAGGAACTACAACGCTGTAGTTTTCAGTGCGAACGCGTTGTTCTTGCACGGTGTTGTAAACCGTGTAGTTGATCGTACGCGATTTTTGCTCACGAACAGGAACCATTACTGTGTAGTTGATGGTCTTGCTGTGGTTTTCACGCACAGGGTTCATGACGGTGTAGTTCACAGTCTTGGTGCGAGTTTCCCACACAGGCTTGCGAACGGTGTAGTTGATCACCTTTTGGTGAGTTTCGTACACAGGTTTCATGACGGTGTAGTTAACCGTCTTGGTGTGCTTTTCATAAACAGGTTTGCGCACCGTGTAGTTGATCACTCGCGTACGAGTTTCGTGAACGGGTTTCATCACGGTGTAGTTGATCGTCTTAGTGCGATTTTCTACGTGAGGAACGTTCACTGTGTACTGAACTTCACGAGTCGTGGTAACAGGAACCGTACGGGTCCCGGTTACTTCTTGATCTTCGTAGTAAGTTTCATTGCGAGTACGGTAGCGAGTTTCTTGAACTTGCTCGTAAACCGTTTCGCTTACATTTCGCATGACGGTGTAGGACCCACCAGCAACGGCACCGCCATCAACGATGGCTCCGTCACCTGCGTGTGCACCTTCGACAATGCTTCCATCAGCAACTGCGTTTCCGCAGCTGCTACAGCCTTCATAGCTGACAGCGTTGCAATAAGCAGCGCTAGCTGAGTTCACCCCGAAAACGATCGACAGGATCGTCAACGTAGGCAACAATAACCTTTTCATCTTCTAATCTCCACGGTAACAATACGGGTTTTGGACGTAGCTTTCCTGGACCAGTCGCACTAGCAACTGACCCGGCATCGAGATTCGTTTGGTTCGTCACAACCGTCTTCCCATGACCGATTTGCTTCGGTTCCACCGCGTAACGCACTACGCCGAATGGAAGTTGTTTCGATTGAGCAGACTTAACGCACAAGCGAGACGAATCCTGATGCATAAACTTCATCGACTACGGGTGAACCGTTACCTACGTAAAGATGTCGGGCAAGGTAAAAGATTACGTTTGGGGTGACCTGTTGGTACGAACGTTCTGTACGTACCGACTTTGCCGGTTTTAACGACAGCTCGCTCTTTTGGGTGCCAAGAAACCACTTGCAAAACCACTCGATGATCCGGAGAACCCGAACAATCGTTACAATCCGGCGACAACGGTAAAAGTTTCATTTGGATTCGCCGGTAACCAACACAATCCGTCTAATCCGAAGGGCGAAGAACGCAATGCGGTACTGCCACTTGCCCACCTGCGACTGAATCACGCGAAGAGCTGCCTGAGAGCGAAGAGCTGCGAGGAAGAACGGCCTGCCTAAGGCAAATGTGCGCACCACAAAAAAATGGCAGTGCAAATGACCAGACCACCAGAGGATCCGCCGGGTGCCACGCGTCACTGACTACTGAACAAAATGTCAACTTCAACAAGGATGCCCCCCATTGCACGGTGCTGCGTCGCTATAATCGGGCCATAGCAGCACACCATCGATCGACTTCCATCATTCGAGTTACCGCAATGCAGCTTCTGGTTCTGAAAATTTCCTTTTTTTCTACCTGAAAGGAGATTCGATGCGCAAACACCATGACGTGCCGTTCAAGGCTCCGTTGCAACTGCCGATATGTTCACTACCCGATTCGTCAGCCAGTGATCGAGTGGAGGTTCACGGCGGCGGAGGCATCGCCGAGGTAGAGTCCTACGCAACGGCGGTCTTCCACCCCAAGGAGGGGATTCGCATCGATCATTTTCGCTTGCTGCGAGAACTAGGCGAAGGGACGTTCGGCCGCGTTTGGCTCGCCCGCGACACGAGCCTCAATCGCGTCGTTGCCATTAAGTTTCCGAAATTCAATTTGGCGGCGAATCAGGTCAGTTCACGCCGATTCAAGCGTGAAGCAGAGATTGCGGCGGGCTTAAGTCACCCCAACATCATCCCCATCCTTGACGCGGTGTTGACGCCGGAGAAGGCCTACATTGTTTCGGAATACTGTCCCGGTCCGACGCTCGATCAATGGATGCACCAGCAGAATAAATTGGTGTCGATCTCTACGGCGGTTTCGATCGTCAGTCAACTTGCCAGCGGTTTGCGAGTCGCTCATCACCGCGATCTGATGCATCGTGACATCAAACCCTCGAACGTGATCATCAGCAAAGACGATCGAGGTCGCCCGTTCGCAAATTTGACCGACTTTGGCATGGCCCGGTCGATGACGGATGTCAACGAGACCATGGCTGGAACGCTGATCGGTAGCGCACCCTACATGTCACCCGAACAAGCGTGTGGCAACATCGATACGCATGGCGCCCACTCGGATGTCTATTCATTGGGTGTGTTGCTTTACGAACTTTTGACAGGCGTGTCGCCGTTCGCTGCATCGACTCAAATGCAAACGATTCAACGGGTGAAAGAGTACGATCCGCCCGCACCACGAGTCATCCGTCCCAGCATTTCACGTGACTTGAGTGCCGTGGTTCAGCGATGTTTGGAAAAGACACCTCACCGTCGCTACCATGATGCCGGAGATCTTTACGATGATTTAGTGCGGGTTGCGGAGC
>CAXBHV010000553.1:0-5440 GCA_963974855.1 uncultured Rhodopirellula sp.
ATAACCCCGTAAAACACGGGATCATTCTGTTTGATGACAGACACTAGCTACCTTCCTAATTCAAACTCTCTTGATGGAGCGTTTTAAACATCTCGAGCAGCTTGGCGACAATCTTGGTGGTCGCTTCCTTTTCAACGTAATTGCTGCCCAGCCACGTTTCGTAGCCGCCCAAACGATGCTGCTCAGGGGTCGGCAAGTAACCGTACGATCCGTTGGCCAGTTCGATGGTGAAGGTGTCGGCGAAGGGACTCAGATTCTTGAGTTCCAACCCCGTTTCGGTGAACACTTCAAACGGGATTGCGGCGATTGCTAAATCGCCGATGCGGAGCGTTTGTAGTTGAATCTCAATCTGCTTCGGAGCGGTTTGAATCTTCGCAATTCGATCCGCATAAATCTCTTCGCGACTGTGTCGTCGCCTCGGATCGTTATCATCGCCAGAAGTGATGTTGGCGAAATACTCAATCATCTCCGGGGTGGGCTGCCTCGTTTTCAGCGTCAGGTTGTCTCGTTTCGCAGCTAAGGGTACCCAGTCATGAAAATCAATGTCCTGGTGAGCTTCATACACGCGACTAGCGATCTTTTCGGCAACCTCCTGCATTTTTTCATAACTTCGGTATTTCTGCGTGGATTTTTCGGGGAAATTGATATTGTTCACATCGCCGCTGGTGCCGTTGGAAAGAATGCCGACGAACGGCGGTGATTGGTCGCTCGCCCCCAATTTTTTTCCGATGAACTTTGCGAAGTAGCCAAAGTAGTCTGCCGAGACGTCCCCGGACCGAACACCGCCGACGTAGTGCAGGGAATAATTGGCGAGCAAGGCGATCGGATGACCATCGGTGCCTTGCAGCGAAACGAAGCTAATCTCTGGATCGGTCGGTCCGGCGGGACGGTCAAGCTTGGAACTGCCACGGGGAGGGTTCATCCGGACTTGGTCGATACCACCGAAAGGGTTGCTCAATAGACTTGCATCGTTGACAAACCAACGACGGTTGAAGAGTTCGGACGGCTCATCGATCGATCCCCAACCAATCCGCGCCGGTTCCAATCGAGCAAGTGCCCTGCGGACGCCGTCCGAGATGCGATGGGCGATGAACTTTTGATAATCGCTCAACTCCGTTTCTGGCAGCGTTTTTAGGGGACCACGCGCTGTGGTCGCGGAATGCGTGTGGGTGGCCGCCGTCAATACATGCGACGCCGATATGCCGGTGGCGTCGTGCACGAGTCGCTTAGCAAGATCGTAAACTTCGACGGGGATGCCGACGTTGTCGCAAATCACAATCGCCAACTGCGTTTGGCCGTCGTCCAAGACGACACACCGTGCATGCAGTTCGTCATGGATATTAGCAGCGGGGATCGGTTGCCATCCCCCGACGATCAATTCACCCAGCGGCGGTGTGATGTTGCTGGTCGCTGCGCCGGCACGAAAGACAGGCTTGGCATCCTCCGCTTGAACTCGGCAATGGCCGCTGAGCAGTAAAACGATGCAGACCATCAATGATGAGACACTCATCCTTCTCATCGGTGCAAAAACTCGCATGTGCAAAGACTCTTCATTTTAGGTGTGGGTGATGTAGCGGAACTCATCAAGAGTTTCGGCAGCAGCCAAGGAGTAACTGGCGTAGTGGATCTTGTTAAAGATCCATTCGTGCAGGGATCTTTAACAAGATCCACTACCTTCTCATGCGTTGTGTTCGGTCGCTGTTCCGAATCCTTCACTCTCACCCTTAGCGGGCATTGGCCGTCAAGGTGTAGCGTAGTTTGTGTTTTTCGCCATGTTGAGGATGAGCATGATCGAGAGCGCGAAGCTCCAGTGCGAATTGATCAGCCCCGAATTTGGCTTTCACCCATCCATTGGGATGCGCGGGGTTGAACACATACGAGCAAGCCGGCAGATTGACCAAGTTCAGATCGTCCTGCATTTCGCGGACGTTCCAATGATGCGTGTGTCCAAAAATGTATGCCTGCACGTGCGAGCGCGCGTTCAGCAGATCGACGAGTTTCTGGGAATCCCTCAACCCACTGATTGTCGCCTGTGACTCCTTGGGCAGGAATTGGAGATTGTGGTGTCCAATCACGATCGCTGGCTTCTCAGCGTGCGCGTCCAGCGCCGAGGCGAGCCAGTTCAACTGTGGCTGACCAAGTTCGCCGGTCACTTTATTCACCTCCCAAAGTGAATCCATTAAAAACAGATTGGTCGTGGGTGTCGAAAGGATACTGACATGCTTGCCGTCGACTAACGGATTCTCAGCCCGCTGGCTGGCAAACGCATCGTAGAACGGCCCGCGGTCATCGTGGTTGCCCATCGTCATGTGGACCGGCAAGTTGGCGTCGGCAAATCGCTGCAATGCCGTGCTCAAGGTCGCGTAGTCCTCGGCAAGCCCACGTGAGAACGCACAATCCCCATTGATAATGACGCCCGTCGGAGGTGATGGCTCCGACAATACCTCATCGATAATTCGATTCAGACAATCCAGCATCGTGATCCCACGAGCACTCTTCTTCGGATCCGCGTCAATATGGGGATCGGACAGCAACGCCCACCACTCATCACTCGGTTCTGCCTCGGCGGCCCCGGCGTAACGCGAGGCTAACAACGCGGTACCTCCGACAAGTGTCGTTTGCAAAAAACGCCGGCGTGTGGTGGGAATCATGTGCAGCGGCATCACAATCTCGCTAATCGGTTTGGGGGGACACATCGCGATGCGACACTGCGTTACCGTCAGTATTAAAACCGATCCAAAAGTGTTACGTAACCGTGGTTGATGCCGACGGTGCCGAGCGTTTCGGATTGGGGGTTAATCAGTTCGGCGGGGAAGTGAAAATCGATGCGTTCGGTGGGAGGGCGGGTAGGGAGGCTCCACTGCATTTAGAAACACGAGTGGAACCAAGGTCACCACTGTATCCGCGAAAATGTCGTCAGTCAAATATATGGGTGCAAGCCTAACTCCGTCGACTCACAAACACAGGAACGTATAAACAGCACAGTTGAACTACTGGTCCTCGGCCCATGCAGGAGTGCCGAACCAGTCGTCCATTTCCTTCAGGAACGGAGCGACAATTTCGGGCGATTCCTCGATGTGTCCGCGATCGCCTGATTCAACGATCCACGTATCGAGCGCCGCACGCAAGCGAGCTAGCGCCGCCTGATGTTCGGGTGCATCCGAGTCGGCGAGATTGGTGACCTCGTGTGGATCCGCCTTGGTATCGAACAACATCTCATCGGGAAAGGGCTGCATCAACGCCAGTGGCGCGCCGCTCAGTTTGCCGGCGGCCTTGAGTTGTCGCATGAGCGGCATCACTAGAAAACACTTTTCCTTGTAGCGGTTGAGCGTCTCGAAGCCTGCGCCCGGCGTATAGTTGCGGATGTAATGATAACGCTGATCGTGAACCGAACGCATTCGTATGCGGGTCTCGTCGATCCGATCTCGGGCGGCAAAAGCATACGTTCGCGGCGGATCGGATTCCACGCCAGCGAACACACGACTCTGCATTCCCAGTGGTCGCGAGACTCCCGCAATTGCGAGCGTCGTCGCGGTCATGTCGAGCAAGCTGACCACACGGTCGCTGACCGTACCAGGCGACTCTTGCTGGGTGAGAAACGGATAGTTTTTGCAATCACGCACGATCAGCGGAACTCGCAATCCCTGATCGAAAGGCCAATGGATCCCGCGCGCCGTAAGTCGACCGTTATCGGCAAAGAAGATAACCACAGTATCATTATCCAAACCGTCCGCTTTGAGTCGCTGTAAAATCTTGCCAATTCGCACGTCGGTGCCGCTAACGGAATTCAGGTAGCGTGCCCATTCCTGACGAACGATTCGGTGATCGGGATAGTAAGGCGGCGGCGTGACGTTTTCGACCGTGGCTACTTGCGGATGCCATTCTTCGCCAACCCACTTGACGCGATCTTTCTCGGCCGACTTGCGATCGTAAATATCATACTCGGCTTCGGGCATATTGATTTGTGCAAAGAACGGTTGACGCTGCTTTAGCTCGTCCCACTTGGCGCCGCCGTAGAGTTTGCCTTCGTTGACGAAGTTCAGATCAAGTTTTCCTGTACCGATTTCTTCATCACCCAGGTGTGTGATGTTGGCAGTGTAGTAGCCAGCGTCCTGTAGCCGTAGGGTGAGAGGTCGTATACCGTCAGGGAGACGAAAGTCGTCGTCGCGATGTGACCGCATGTGGTGCGTATCGGTCGTCGTTTGATACATGCCAAGCATAAAGCAGGATCGACTGGGTGCGCAAACGGGGGAAGTGGAAAACACATTCGTGTAGCGGATACCGGATTCGGCGAGTGCATCTCAACGTTCTTCTGTCCGTAGCAGCCAAGATCGTTAGAAAAGTTTTCGCCAACGATCCACAGAATGTTTGGACGAGAGGGTTCAGCCCAAGCACCAGCAGCGAATATGACGATGCAAAGCAGTGCTCCAAGGATGCGAAATGTTGCGATGTTCATGCTTGTCTTACTTTTCAATTGCTGTGAACTTAGTTCAGGTCTCGGCAACCACCGCCACATCGAGCCCCATCGTCCGTCTTCGGCACGCGGTACTATCTTGCCACGATATGCGTTGCGTTCAATATAACGGTATCCAACGAACAAATGATCGTCATCCTGGATGTCGAGTTACGGCGTGCGCATTTCATAGCAAGTCAAGGTATCATGCGTTCGTCGAAAGCATTCAGTCGAGACGAAGGGTTAAAATATGAAATTGATCGCAACCATCCTGTCACTTCTTCTCGGCGTGACGATTCCTGCCATGGCAGGCGACTACGACATCACTGATTTCGGAGCGACAGCGGGCGACCAGAGCGATGATACAACGGCCATCGAAAACGCTCTGACCGCATGTGCCGATGCGGGAGGCGGCACCGTGCTTGTTCCGGCGGGAACATTCATTCTGTCGCGGCGCGATAGCGAATCGCCCATCCTTGAAATTCCTCCCAATACAACGCTTCGAGGTGAGGGAACAGCATCGATTCTCAAGTTCGCAGCGGAAGTCAATCAAAGCAACTTTTGGCGAATGATCGGCGCACCGATCAAAGGCGGAACAAAAAACGTCGTGATCCGTGACCTGCATCTGGACGGTTCAAACACGCATCCCGAGTACGTCAAGGGCGAGACGCCCGAGCACAATGCCGGCCTTTGGTTCTACAACAAGGATCACGTGATCGAGAACGTGACCGTGGTCAATGTATTTGCCGAAAACTTCTCTGGCGACTGCATGGCCTTTTCGTACAACTGTCGAAGCATCACCGTTCGCGACTGTACGCTACGGAATTTCATCCGCCAGGGAATCCAGTTGGGCGGCAGCCCCGGTGCTCGCGACTATCTGGTGACCGGCTGCCGTGACCTCGAACATTCCGTAAAACCCGGCGGTTCCACAATCCATGTCGAACACGCTCGTGGCCTGAAGAATGTAATCATCGAAAACAACCAGTG
>CAXBHV010000554.1:0-5438 GCA_963974855.1 uncultured Rhodopirellula sp.
GACTTTCGTTTCCATGACGTATGCCCCCGAAACTCTTGACGAGTTCCGCTACAGGCTATGCTTCACAGCGTTGCCCCAACGGGTTCGCAGTGCGTCCAACAGCACCGCGGCGACAATGACGCCGCCAGTGATGATTTGCTTGTTGGCATCGGAGACACCGATTTGCGCCAAGCCGGTTTGTAACACTTGAATGATCAACACGCCGATAAACGAGCTGACCACGCTGCCTCGTCCGCCCATCAAACTTGTGCCACCGATCACGCAAGCGGCGATGGCGGCCAATTCAATCCCGATTGCCGCGTTCGGATCCGCCGTCGACAATCGCGACGATTGGGCCAAGCCTGCCAAACCGCACATCAAACCGCTGATCCCAAACACCGCGATCGAATAGGGCGCCGCACGGATGCCCGACATTCGCACCGCTTCGGCGTTAGTGCCGATCGCGACACAGTAGCGGCCAAACACCGTCCGCATCAGCACAAATTGGCCCGCGATCACCGTGGCCACGGCGATAAAAAATGCAGGCGACAACAGGATGCTGGCGATCGGTTGACCAAACCATTCGATGCGGCTGCCGATGTAAACCGATTGTGAATCGGTTACCACCTTGGTCGCACCGCGAGCGATTTCCAACATCCCCAGCGTGACAATGAACGAAGGAATCCCAAAGCCAACAGAGATGAAACCGTTCACCAATCCGCATCCACCCGCGACCAACATCGCAATCGGCAGTGCCGCCAGTAGCGGCCACTCGTGATTCGCCATCAACACGCCTAGCACCGCAGACGACAGCGCCAACAGCGAACCGACCGACAAATCGATGCCACCCACCACCAACACCAACGTCATGCCCACGGCTAGAAACGTCAAGTCAGGAATCTGGTTCGCGATCGACACCAACGTGGTCATCTGAAAGAAGTTCTTGCTCATGACACTGAACACGGCGACCAGTGCGATCAGCACTGCCACCAGTCCACCGTATTGAAGAATCGATTGTTTAAGTTGCGTTTGTTTCATAACAGAACTGGTTTTATATGTTTACGTTTTGCAAACGGTCTTTGTAGCCGCGGAACGATGCCTGCATGATTTTTTCTTCCGTCCACTCGTTTCGATCAAACGTTTCGACCATCCGCCCCGCCGACATTACTGCGATGCGATCGCATGTTTCAAACAACTCTTCCAAATCGCTGCTGACAATCACGATCGCTTTGCCCTGGCTGGCCAGCGTTTCGAACAGCTGATAGATCCGTTGTCGGGCCCCAGCATCAATCCCGCGAGTCGGCTCGTCAAACAAAAACACGTCGGCGTCGCGAACTAACCATTTTGCCACCGCAACCTTCTGTTGGTTCCCGCCGCTCAATGTGCCGACGAATTGATCGATCGACTCGCAACGTGTCGCCAGCGAGTCACGCATCTGCATGGCAACTCGGTTTTCTTCGGCCTCGCGCGTCAGGCCAGCACGCGAAAATCGTCGCCACATACTGCTTAGGGTCGTGTTGATGCGAATCGATTGCGACAGCAGCAACCCGTCCTGTTTTCGGTCTTCGGTGACCATCGCCAACCCCGCCGCAACCGCCTCGCTAGGATGCCGGAACCGCCGCGGTGTCGGATTGCCATCAAGAAAGACATGCCCAGCCGCCGCGACATCGGCACCAAAGATCGCTCGCAACAATTCCGTGCGGCCGGATCCCACCAATCCCGTGATCCCAAGTCGCTCGCCTCGCCGCACCGTGAACGAGACATCGTGGACGATCCCCGACGTCACCGACTCGACTCGCATTGCATCCTGATTCGTCGCATGACAAACGTGGTCACGCTTGGCCGCCACCGCGGTTTCGCCACTCATCAAATCGACCATCGCATCGGTCGTTAACGTTGCGGTCGCCTGAGTGTTAACCAGCGCCCCGTCACGCAGCACCGTAACTCGGTCGCTCAATCGTGCGACTTCATCCAGCCGGTGGCTGATGTAGATGATAGCAACCCCTTCGTCTCGCAGTCGCGTCAAGTGAGCGAACAGTTGCTCGGATTCGCTGCCCGAAAGAGCCGCAGTGGGTTCGTCCAGAATCAGCAACTTGCATTGCCGAGCCAAAGCGGCCGCGATCTCGACCATTTGTTGCCGCCCAACCCCCAGTGAACCGACCAACGCGTCGCTTGCCACATCGGCCAATCCAAAGCGATCCAGGATTTGCGCTGCCCTGCGATGCAGTTCACGCGAGTCGATCGCGCCGAACCGACGAGGTAACCGAGTCAGTAGCAAATTTTCGGCGACTGATAGCGTCGGAATCAGATTCAATTCCTGTTGCACAATCTCGACGCCAGCGGCTTCGGCGTCTTGCTTGTTTGACGGAGCAAACGAGTGGCCATCGAGTGTCATCTCGCCCTCGGACTTTGGCACAAGCCCGCTAACGATCTTGCACAACGTGCTCTTGCCGGCACCGTTGGCCCCCAACAGTGCATGGATCTCGCCCGGACGCACCTCTAGCGACACGTCACGCAATACCGTCACGTTGCCGTAGCGTTTGGTCAGACCATCGACTTGCAACAGCGAATTCACAGGCTTTCCTTCGTCACCAAATCAACCGGAGTTTCGATATCCGCAGTGGCTGCCGATTTTTCCGTTACTTGCTTCAGTGCCGCCTCGATCCCGAATACCGCCAACTGATCGCCGTGCTGGTCAGCGGTCGCCAAAACCTTACCTTGTTTGATGGCCTCCTGAATCGCCGTGATATTGTCAAAGCCGACGATCATCACTTCGCCATCGCGACCGGCACTTTTTACCGCTGCGATTGCGCCCAAGGCCATCGAGTCGTTGGCGGCCAGGATCGCCTTGATCTCGGGATGTTCGCTCAGCATCGAAGATGCGATCGTGTTGGCTTTACTCATCTCCCATTCCGCAGTTTGGCTGTCGACAATCTCGATGCCAGCGTCTTGCATCGCGGCTTGGAAACCTTTCAATCGCTGCTGGGCATTAAACGAAGTGCGGATGCCTTCCAGGATCGCCACCTTGTCTCCCTTGTTTAATTTGGCAGCCAAGTGGTCGCCCACTTTCTTGGCTCCCGCCTTGTTATCGGGACCGACAAACGGAATCGAGATTTTTTCTTGCGTTAGCACGTCGGCGTCCAGTCGGTTGTCAATGTTGATCACGACGACGCCCGCTTGCGATGCCCGTCGCAGCGCGGGAACCAGTGCCTTTGAATCTGCCGGAGCGATCACGATCGCATCCACGCCGCTGGCGACCATCTCTTCGACCAAGGCCACTTGGCGACTGAGATCACGTTCGTCCTTGATCCCGTTAACGACCAAGTCATAGTCATCGGAGTGCTCGGCTTGATGCTGGGTTGCCCTATCGGCCATCGTCGAGAAAAACTCGTTCGCCAGCGATTTCATGATCAAGGCGACGCGAGGCTTGTCGTCGTCCGTGCCAGACGCTTGGCGATCCTCGGGCTTGTTCGACGGTGAATTGCATCCCACTGAAAACAGCAGCGATAATAGCAGGAGAGAATAGCGAATGTTCATAGTTTTCTCTTCAACATGGACAGTAAAAATGGAAGGATGTTTTGTCGTGAGCCGTGGGCCGTAAGGCACCGGGTAGTTCGAGTACTCTGAGCAAACGCGGTGAAGCATTTTTCCTATAAGAGGATGTATGTTTTGCCGTAGCGGAAGTCGTCAAGACTTTCGTTCGATTGACGTATGCCCCCCCGAAACTCTTGACGAGTTCCGCTACGAAATGCTCACACGCGAGTAATATTAAATCTTCAATCTTCAATCGCTCCTCAATCATTGGACGCGTTCCCATGCTGGGTTGCGCGCCTTCGCGTGATGCCGCGATCGCTCCCGCAGCACTGGCGAATCGCATTGCTTCGACTAGGTCGTCCGTTTCTGCCCAACGTACGGCCAAGGCGCCCGCGAAAGCATCGCCCGCAGCGGTAGTGTCGACCACGGTAATTTTGGTTGCCGTAAACTGGTGAAAAGTGTTGTTCGTGTACAGCACCGATCCACGGTCACCCAACGTGATCACCACATTTTCGCATCCTCGGCGGTGCATTTCTTGGGCAGCCTCTTTTGCATCGTCGATCGTTTCGACTGGCCGACCCGTGATCGCAGCAGCCTCGGTCTCGTTGGGGCAAACCAGATCAACGCTCAGCAATTCATCGCTCCAGACCTGCGGGACCGGTGCAGGATCAAGGATGATTCGCACGCCCGCTTCTCGGGCGATCTTGATCGTCGCTAGTACTGCGTCCAACGGTATTTCGAGCTGCAGTAGCACCACATCAGCCGTCTCGATCGCAATCCGATGGGCAGCGACGTCCTTCGGCGTGACGCATCCATTGGCTCCTTGCACCAACATGATTGCGTTTTGACCGCTCGCCTCGACGGTCACAACGGCCAGTCCGCTAGGGCAGTCGGACGTTTTCGCAACACCATCACAATCAATGTCGTGCGACTTCAAGTTTTGCAGCAGCGTGTTAGCGAAGGCATCGTCGCCGACTCGGCCAATCATTCGTACATTGCTTCCCGCCAGTGCAGCGGCGACCGCTTGGTTGGCTCCTTTGCCACCACTGATCTCAGCCGACGAACTTGCCGTAATCGTTTCCCCCGGACGAGCGAATCGGTCACAGCGAACGACGAGATCCATATTGATCGATCCGACGACCGTAATCTGAGGACGTTTGACACTCATCGTTTTGCCTCACAGATCGAGTCTCGGTTAACCAGGTGCACTTTCACCGAATGTTTTTTGATTCGCGGACGCTTGCCAGTTCGCAGTTGTTTGCTGATCAATTCCGCAGCGGTCCGCCCCAGAGCCGGAACGTCTTGCGCTACCGTTGTCAGCGGGACGCTCATGAAGTCGGCGAAGGGAATATCGTCAAACGTCACGATCGACAGATCCTCCGGAACACGCAGTCCCATTTCCGAAAGGACGCGGAGTGCCCCCAGAGCATTCGGGGTGCTGAAGGCAAAAAACGCCGTGATGTTTGGGTGTGTGCTCAATAGTTGTCGGGCGGACTCGTACCCGGAACATTCACTAAAACTGTCGCCAGCAATCATGGACGAGTCCAATTCGATGTCATGTTTTGCCAATCCGGCGCGAAGTCCCTCGATCCGCTGGTCGTTTGGCAGCGTTCCAGGAAGCCCCTGCAACACGCCAATCGATCGGTGTCCATGCTCCAGCAGTAATTCGGTTGCCCGCTGGGCACCGCAGCGATGATCCGAAGTGACTTGCACGAGTTTACTTTTGGCGAAACCGCGATCGACCAGCACCACCGGCAATCCCGATCTATCGATTGCGGCCAGATGATCGTGTTCGCGGCCGACGGGGCAAACGACCAGGGCCTCGATTTGTCGGCCGAGTAGTTGTTCGATCAACTTTTCTTCATTCGCGGTCGTCTCACGGCTATCGGCCACGATCACTGAGTAGCCATCGTGTTCTGCCGCCA
>CAXBHV010000555.1:0-5434 GCA_963974855.1 uncultured Rhodopirellula sp.
AGCGTGGATGGTTGCCGGCCAATACGAATCACCACCTTCTGGCGAAGGTAGCTACAAGATAATACTTCACAGCGTTAGCTCAAACGGCTAACGTAAGCGCGGTGATGTCGGACTACTTCAGCAGTCTCCTTCCTCGCTGGAGAGGTAACTGCAGTATCGGCCAGAAGAAAAACTTAGTCCCAATATCCGACAACAACTCCAAAGCTTTAGCAGTCCAGGCTCGCGCCGCACCGCTACGAATTCTCTTGCGTGCCGACGTCGTTTATCGCTGCTGCGACGGTCCAGGCCGCAGAACCGTATTAAACGGCCCTGACGTGTGTTCTAAGCCGCTTCGTCGTAATAACCGGCTTCGTCCCGGCCATCGCCATCCCAGTCGCCTACGACGGGTTGGCTGTTCCCGCTTGCACGTGGCACTTGGATCTGCAGATCGTTGCCGGTGATCTTGCGATCCCCGTCGGTGTCAATGATCCAGACATCGCCGCGCACGACTCCGATCTCGTCGATTCCGTCGCCGTTAAAGTCACCGACGATCGGTTCATCACCGGGGCGTCCGAATTCGACTTTCTCGTCGTTCTGAGTCCAGCGTCCATCGCCGTCGGTATCAAGCATCCAGGTCCCACCACGGAAGACAGCGATTTGATCGATGCCGTCGCCGTTCCAGTCGCCTGCCATTGGGGTGTCAACTTGTTCGCCGTACTGGAACACATGATCCACCGCGTCGGCACGCAAGTTGCCATCGTTGCCGCGTCGCAAGAATCGCTCGCGATCTTCACCACGATCGTCGACGTGTTTGGCCAAATCCTCGGCCGACAATTCACGACGACGCTTGTTCTCGGGATCGGGAAGTCCAGGATCCTTTCGGATGCGTTGCGGGTCACGATGCCATTGACGACCAAAAATAGCGATGTCGTCTTTGCCGTCACCATCCCAGTCGCCGACGACTGGACGATCCAGTTCGGTACCCAGTTTGATCCACATGTCCCCTTCGTCCCAGCGACCGTCACCGTTCAGATCAACGAACCAATGTCCGTTGACGAACAGCACCGCTTCGTCTTTACCGTCGCCGTCAAAGTCACCCGTCAGTGCTGTCGCATCTTTTTCGCCCATCGTCAAGCGATCAGCGATCTCCATCATTTCGCCATCGGAGTTGACGATCACCCAGCGACCTGAGGTATGTTCACCCTCGGTCCAGTTTTCTTGCATCGAAGTGGCTCCGACGGTCTTGATCACCGCCGAGTTGTCTTGCGCTGATCCTCCGGGGAAGCCCCCGTTGATCACGCTGAGGTGCCACGAGACGGCCCATTCATCGTCCGCGATACTGGGACGACGGATCGATTGAATCTCACCAAAACCGACCAATCGGATCGTCGGATCAAACGTCTCGATTGGTGCATAGACTTTGATGTCTTCGATTGGGTCTTCAATCAACTGAGGGATCGCAGGTTCCGTGATCGCGATCTCGCTAAAGTTGTTGCTACGACTCGCTCCGCCCGCACTCAAATTGATGAACAGAATCGCGTCGTCGCGTGGGTCGGTCGCTTCGCTGAGTGCCAACGTTTGAATGCGAATGGCATCGTCTTCGGCTACAACGTCTGCGGGGTTGACCGCAACGCCGCCGGTGGAACCAGCAGTATCCAGACCGTCAATGAAGTTGTCGGGTTGCACCTGATAGACACTGTAGGTACCAGGACGAAGTCCGGTGAATTCATAGAAACCAAATTCATCGGTCGTGACACGAATCACTCCGTCGGGATAGACGCCTGCGAGTGCCCGGTCGGATGTGAAGGCTTCGCCGAGCACGTTTCTCAGTTCTAGCGTCACGCCGCCGATCAGGATGTCATCGTCGGTCAACAGACCGTCTTTAAAATTACGCAGATCCTCGGCACTCGGTGGCGTGTTCGCCGGAATCGCCGAACCGTCTTGGAACACGAATCCCGAGATCGTCGCAGGTGGGACTTCTGGGAAATCATAGTCTACGGCTTTTGTGCCACCGGTCAGTCTGATGCCGCCGATAAGGTCGTCGCCGGTCACAGAGCCGCCCTCCGATCCAGGCAGCGCCCCGCCGTCAAACAGATCCGCAGGTTGGTGCTCGTGAACCGAGTAAATGCCGGGTGCGAGATTAGCAAACTCGTAATTGCCTGAACCATCGGTGCGTGTTTGTGCAATCCGATTGCCAACTTCGTCCAGCAAATCGATCAGGATATTACCGAGCGGAATATCGCCCGAGTTGAACACGCGGTCCAAATCGGTCTCTTTCCACACCGAGCCCGAAATGGTCGAGGGTTCGAGTTCGCAGAAGTCGTAATGGACCACGTTGGCCCCAGCGACCAAATCGAGAGCCAGATGATCGTCACCGATCACTTCGCCTCCGCCGCTTCCGACACTTTGCCCGCCTTGGAAAAAGCCGTCGGGTTGAATTTCGACGATGTGGTAGCGGCCCGGTGGCAAGTTACCAAAGCGGTACAATCCACTGGCATCGGTGGTCGTTTCAGAGATTCGGTTTCCGGCTTCATCTCGAAGCTCGACACGGACGCCCGCAATCGGCTTTTCACCTTCGTCGTAGGTGCAGTTACCGTTGCTATCGACGTGCACGTAGCCGCTGATCGAACCAGGCAACAATTCGCCAAAGTCATAATCCACGACGTCGCGACCGGCGGCAAGTTTCAGCCCCGTCAAGTCGGCGCCCAGAATGCTGCCACCGCCGCTGCCGATATGCTGGCCACCTTGGTAGTAGCCTGCGGGTTGATGTTCAAAGATTTGATAGTCGCCGGGGGCGAGTCCTTCGAATAGATAGCGACCGTTGGCATCGGTCACGGTCGTCGCAACCACGTTTCCATTTACGTCACGCAAATCGACTTTCACGCCCGCGATGGTCGCTTCGTCGGAATCACGCTGGAAATCCACGTCCGCATCGATGTAGACGACGCCGCTAATCGATCCCGGTGGCAACTCACCAAAGTTATAATCGACAACGTCATGACCCGCGGACAGTTTCAGTCCGGTCAAGTCCTGGCTGATTATGGTGCCGCCGCCGCTGCCGACATGCTGAGCCCCTTGGAAGAAGCCAGTCGGTTGCTGTTCAAAGATCTGATAGTTGCCCGGCGCGAGCCCCTCGAACAAGTAACGGCCGTTTGCACCCGTGACGGTGGTTGCAACGATGACGCCCTTCTCATTTCGCAATTCCATCTTCACACCGCGAATCGGGCTTTCGCCGGTGTCCCGTTGGAAGTTGCCGTCGGCATCAATGTAAACCACACCACTAATCGATCCCGGTGGCAATTCACAGAAATCGTAGTCCACGATATTAGCGCCGGCCAACAAGGTCGTGCCTAGCAAGTCTTGATCCAGCACAACACCGCCGCCGCTGCCGACAACTTGGCCGCCTTGGAAGAACCCTTCGGGTTGTTCTTCGAAGATTTGGTATTCGCCGGGGCGCAAGCCTTCGAAGCTATACCCACCGTTTGCGTCGGTGGTAGTGCGTAGCAAGACGCGGCCGTTACCGTCTCGCAATTCGATCTTCACACCGGCGATCGGAGCTTCGTCGGGATCACGGACGCAATCACCGTTGCTGTCGACATACACGACGCCGCTGATCGAACCGGGCATCAGTTCGCCAAAGTTGTACTGGGTTAGCCGATCTCCCCAGCCAATTGGAATACTTGAAATGACATCGTCGACCGAATCGTCACCACCGCCCGTACCGGCTTGTTGTCCTCCTTGCAGCCATCCCGTCGGCTGCATTTCGCGAACCGTGTAGGATCCGGCAGGCAGATACGTGAACCGGTACGCTCCGTTGGTATCGGTGCGAGTCGACGCCACTTTTTCGCCATTGCTGTTGAACAATTCGACCAGCACGTTGCCGATTCCGGCTTCGCCCGTGTCACGACGGTTATCGTTATCGCGGTCGTCATACACCACGCCGCTGATTTCCGCAGGCGGACGTTCACAGAAATCGTAATCCACAGCGACTTCGGCCGACGCCAACGTGATTTTGCTGATCCGGTTCGGTGGATCCGCCACACCGCCCGCCGAACCGGCATGCGAGGTGCCTTCGAAGTAACCGTCCACTTCGCCTTCGATCACGGTGTATTCGCCGGGCGCGATGTTGGTGAACGAGTATTTGCCCTCGGCGTTGGTGGTGGTCCGCGCGACTTCGTTTCCGTTGGCGTCAAGCAAGCGGATCACGACGCCCGACGGAGTGACTTCGCCTGCGTCGTAATCACAGTCATCATCAGCATCGACATGCACACGGCCGGAAAGCGTTGCACCGACCAATTCGCCAAAGTTGTACTCCGCCCCGGCTTGGCCTTGCTTTAGCTCAATATCGACCAACGAGTCGCCGTCGCTGCCGAGTCGTCCCACTCGCGTTCCCGAGATCGTTCCGACGGCGTCTTTGCCGTCATAGAAATTGTCGGGTTGAGTTTCGACTAAACGATAGACGCCGGGAAAAATCCCTTTGAATTCGTAACGTCCATTGGCATTGGTGACGGCGGTGGCGACGACCTTGCCACTCGCGTCGATCAGCGAAACCGTCGTACCTGCGATGCCTTCTTCGCCACCGTCGCGTTTGCCATCATCGCTGCGGTCGTGATACACAAATCCGCTGATCGTGGCTGGTGCAATCTCGCAGAAATTGTACTCGACGCCGCGTCCATTGGCGGTCATCGTAATTTCTTGGATCAAGCCCCCGCCGACTGCGGTTCCCGAAGAGGAACCGTCCACGTGACCGACATGCGCGCCACCATCGATCAGTCCCGCTGGTGTGAATTCAACAATCCGGTAGTTACCAATTGGCAGTTCATCGAACTCATAGCTTCCATCGGCCGCCGTTCGTGTTTCGGTGATGATGGTACCGAAGGAATCCTGCAACACCACACGGACACCTTCGATCGGCTTATTACCCGGAGCATCGTGCGAGCCTTCGCAATCTTCACCGGGCGCGACCAAGTAGACGAACCCTGTGATCGAACCAAACGGCGTTTCGCCAAAGTTGTAATCGACGCCGTTGCTTGCACCCGCCAACACGATGTCGTGGATCGCATCGCCGGGATTGTCGGCGCGTCCTACAACACGACCGTTGATCGTTCCGGGAGTATCGAGACCATCGTTCAAGTACACGGGCTGGTTGACTTCGATGACTTTATAAGTCCCCGGTGCCAAGCCGTTGAACGAATACGAACCATCCGCTGCAGTGGTCACGGTGACCGCGGATTGAGCCGAGATGGTGTTGATCGGAACTAATTGAACGCGAACACCGGCGATCCCCGTTTCGCTCGCGTCCTTTTGGCCGTCGTTGTTGTCGTCGCGGTAGACATACCCTGACACCGATGCCGCTTGGGCTTCGGCAAAGTCGTAGCGGACCGCGTCGGTATCACCGAGCGGAATATCGATGTCGGCTAATACGTCGATCGATTCGACTCGGCCGCTGGCGACA
>CAXBHV010000556.1:0-5426 GCA_963974855.1 uncultured Rhodopirellula sp.
CCCGTTACCATTCCGACCAATTTTGCATGCTTGGTCTTCTGAAGTGCCGGAGCAATTTGATTGGTACTCAAACTGCCCAGTCCGACCAAGGCAAAATTGACGGTCGTTTTTTCGTCAGCGGCTCGCGCTTTTGCATGGGTGAGCAACGTCGATGCGGTGAGTGCTGCCGTTGATCCAATCATCGTTCTGCGACTGAGTGTCATGTTTTGCCTACGGTGTGAAGGGGAAGCGAATGGGAAGCAATGACGGCGACGCAAAACCCGGCCGACGAATACGTCCGTAGCTCGAGTCATGCGGCATCAGCGGATGTCCCTCCATTTGAATCGCTCAAATTGCGGGCAACAAGAGTGTTTCTGGTCCATTTGCCCGCAGCCGACCAACGGCGCGAAGTTCGGTTGCGGTAGTCGGTCCAGTCCATCGAAGCGGCGAGAAACACCGATTTGTGCTCGTGCCAGACAATTCGGCGGGCAACTTCAAACAGAATATTCTCCACTGTCTGAACACAAAAACGTCGAATTGCTCCCCAACCGTCTGAAAGTTTGCGTTTCTGACTTTGCTGAAACACTACATGAGCTCGTTCGTCTCGCAAGATCCGCCGGCAGATCGCGTTCACCGTCGGCGATTCGGTCGCTCGCATTAATGCCAAGTAATACACCTGAGCCAAAATCTCGGCGGTTACCAACACGGAGATCGAAGTTCGCAGCCCCGCTAAATGGCGCAAGAAGCGAAAACAACCGTCGGACCATTGCTTTTGCAGAAGCGGCACCCCCTCTTGAGTCAACAGACGCCCGAGCCATGCCGCATGTTGATTCTCTTCTTGCAAAAACAACGTCAGTGCGGCCAGGTAATCGGAGTCACCGCCTCTGTCGATCCAGTTTCTCGCACAGCGTTTGATATGACGACCCTCGCCACTCTCGCCCAACTGAAATGTTTGTACCGAGGCGGCGATTGCGGTTCGCTCGGCAGCGGTTAACGTTGGCGAATCGGACCACGGGATTGTTGGCACCTCCGCCAAATTGCGGATGAAATAGCGACTCCAATTTGCGTTATCCCACAGAGCATATGACGATGTGGCGGTGGGAGCAGAACGATTGGGATTTTGCCCGCTGAGTTTTTGCCCGCCATGTATTTGCCCGTCGTGAGCTGACAACTCAACGATCCGTTGCTGTACCGCATCGATGGTCGCATCCGGAGTCGACGTGCCCGCGGTCAGTCCGATTCGTTCACAACGGTCAACCCACTCGCTCTTCAAATCGGCTGCCGATTGAACGTGATAAGTCTGGCACCCCGAAGCGATACAGCGATCGACGAGCCGCCGCGTGTTATTGGAATTGCTGCCGCCCACCACCACGACCACTTCAACTTGTTTGCAGAGCAAATCCACTGCCGCTTGCCGTTGTCGCGTCGGGCGACAAATCGTGTTGACCCAACGAATGGATGAATCAGGCTGTAGCTCGGCGATGCGGTCTCGGCACGCCAAGGCGATTTCTTCGGGCATTGTGGTTTGACAAACAATGCCGATTTCCGATCCAAGTTGCAAGGGAACATCCTTAGGATCCGCAACGACGATCCAGCGTCCCGGCGGCAAATCTTCGACGATGCCGAGCACTTCGACATGATCCGGTTTGCCAATCACGACGACGAAGTAACCTCGTTCGGCAAGCATCATCGCGGCATCATGGACGCGTCGCACCAAGGGACAGGTCGTGTCGACCAATTCCTTGCCAGCGTCCAATAATCGTTTCCGACGCTGATTGCTAATTCCATGTGCGGTCACCATCACCACAGGCCGATCGGGTAACGATTCACGATCCAGTTCCGAGAGCAACTCGAATTGCCGGGAACTCAATTCGCGGGTCACATCTTGATTGTGTACAAGCTCGCCGTAGACCGACGTCTGCTCGGGGTGCGAAACACTTTGAGCTGTTGCCAATGCGTCCCGAACTCCGAAACAAAACCCAAGATGCTCGGCACGAATAATCTGGACCATGAAGTCGACCTCTCTCGAAAGCTTTGTATTGCAAAGTGAATGGGCAAATAAAAAGAACAATCCTCAGGATGAATCGGACGCCAGTCGCGAGACCGATTTGCCCTGCGTCTTGATTTGTTGCTGGGCATTGATTTGTCGTTGGGCGTCGCCGAGCACACGCTGCAGTTCAGCCAAGTAGGCAGCAAAACTTTCGCGTCCCGCGTCGGTCAACAAGCATGTCGTCTGCGGACGTCGAGCTCCTTCGTCGCGGACAAGTCGAACGAGCTTTGCATCAGCGAGTTGTTTTAGATGTCGATTCAAATTGCCGTCGGTCAGAACACACAGACGCTTTAGCTCATTGAACGTCAAGCCTTCGGGGGCACCAGCTAAACAAGTCATCAGCCCCAGTCGTGCTTTTTCATGCATGACTCGATTGAGTCCATCGTAGGCAAAGCGTCCCGACGATGAAGGCGTCGTCGCGTCTTCTTTGCGTTTTGCATCAGCCATCAGGTCTGCGCCCCTTGCTTGCGGGTCTGTTTGTGCATCAACACGGCAGCGAAACATTGGCCACCGCCGAACGGGAGGGCCATCGTCAGCGGGCTCAGTGCCCCGTCGCCGTGTGACATCATCAACACGGCCAAACCACAACCGATGTACCAAATTGCAACTTGCGAAAGCGATCGCGGCAATAGCGAGGAGGCTGCGAATATCCCCAAGCCAAGCAGCACCGACCACAATCCGGGCAACATCCAAGCGACCTCGCGTGCCGTCACAAAGACGATCAACGTGATTGCGGCACCGACAACAATCGCAGGAGCCAATCGGGATAAAACATCAAGCGTCATTCGTCGTGCACGCGCGGTCGGGTCGCGATAGTAGCGAACCGCCATGTCGGCAATCACGATGGATAGTGAAACCGCAGCGACGCTGATCCAAAGCAGCAAGTAGGCCTGCAGTGGCGTGGGCGACGACGACACCAATCGCGTTTGGATCGCGGCGGCGAGCAATGCAATGACGCCCGACGCCGCAGTCGGCGCAGCCCGCAACCCATCAAACGTCCGCGACCGATCGGCGACCGCCGAAATCAGATCGAGTTGCTGTAGGGCCTCGTCAATTCGCATGGACACTCGTCTCGATGAGCGGGAAACGGCAGTTGCTTTGCATTGCAAAGTAAGCATTTAGTCCAGCGATGTCAAGCAAAAAAGATCGGGCAAAAAGGGAGCGAAATGTTGTGCAACCGCAAAATGCTAGAAGTCTTACGTTTGGGAATCAAGAATTCCGTGGATGACGTGGGCGGGTTCAACGCCAGTCAGACGAAAGTCGAGACCTTGGAACTTGTAGCTGAATCGGTTGTGATCGATTCCTAACATGTGCAGCATCGTGGCGTGAAAATCGCGAACATGCACTTTGTTTTCAACCGCGTTGTAGCCGAACTCGTCGGTCGCTCCGTAAGTGCTGCCGGCTTTGACACCGCCGCCCGCCATCCACAGCGAGAATCCGTTGATGTGGTGATCGCGGCCGCTGCCTTGAGCCATTGGCGTGCGTCCGAACTCGCCTCCCCACACAATCAACGTGTCTTCGAGCATCCCGCGTTGTTTCAGATCATTGACCAATGCCGCGGTTCCTTGATCGACCAGCGATGCGGTCTTTGCGACGCCGGCTTTGACACCGCCATGGTGATCCCAACCGCGATGATACAGCTGGATAAAACGCACGCCGCGTTCGGCCAAGCGGCGAGCTAACAAACAATTACTTCCAAACGAGCCGTCCCCGGGGGTGCAACCATACATTTTTACAATGTGTTCGGGTTCACCAGACATATCCGTCAATTCGGGCACGGACGTCTGCATCCGAAACGCCATTTCGTAACCGCTGATTCGAGTCGCTATTTCGGGGTCATCAAGTTCTCGGTTGCGGAGCGTGTTGATCCGCGAAACGGCATCGACAATATCTCGCTGTTGGCGTGGACCAACGCCGGCGGGGTTGCCAACATAATGCACTGGATTCCCCGTCGCGTGCATTTGGACGCCCTGATAGCGGCTAGGCAAAAATCCCGAGTGCCATTGCCGTGAACTGATCGGTTGACTTTGGCCTCCACCTTCGCTGGTCAAAACGATAAAGCCGGGCAATTCTTGTGTTTCCGCACCGAGCCCATACATCACCCAGGCGCCCATCGAGGGACGGCCGCTGATCGCGGTGCCGGTATTGAAAAACGTGTGCGCGGGGTCGTGATTAATTTGCTCGGTATGCATCGACTTAACGACGCAGATGTCATCGGCAAGTGAGGTCGTATGCTTGAAGACACTCGACATCCACAATCCACTTTTGCCATGGCGAGCAAACGGGTGCTGCGGCGCCATGACCTTCAACGCTTTGCCTTGCAATTGGGCGATCGGTTGGCCCTCGGTTAACGATTGAGGCATCGGTTGCCCGTCGTACTTGGCCATTTCTGGTTTGTAATCGAAGGTTTCAAGATGACTCGGTCCACCAGCCATGTAGAGATGGATGACTCGTTTGATGCGGGGGCGGTGATGAAGGCCACCCGAGGCAAGGGAGGCCGCAGCGGCCGAATCGTTGCCACGAAACAGTGACGTTAGCGCGATCGTCCCTAGCCCGCCTCGCTGCAGGAAGGTACGTCGTGCCATCTCATTTTGGATCGGGAACATCGTCGTCTCGATGGTTCAAGTGAATAGAAAAAGTGCAATCGCGGAAGTGCATTCCAAGCGATCGATTAATACCGCATCATCGCTTCATGCAAATTCAGCAACACGCGAGCTACGCTGGTCCAGGCCGCCAATTCAGCTGCGGGTAAATCCGTGGCGACGGACGCGTTTCCTTCGGAAACCAACCTCGACGCCTCGTCCTTTTTGCCCGTGTAGTGAGCGAGGTGCTGGTCGTAAATCTGCCTCAGTTCGTTGGCAACCTCGGTCTCGGGTTTACGAGAGAGGGTCGTTTGATAGGCCCACTCGATACGCTGATCAACCGATGGTCCCGATTCACGCATGATTCTGGTGGCAAACACGCGAGCTGCCTCGACAAAGGTCGGATCATTTAGCAGCGACAACGCTTGCAGCGGCGTGTTGGACTTTGCTCGCGCGGCTGTGCATTCCTCGCGGCTCGGCGCATCAAACGCTTTGAGCATTGGATGCAAAAACGTTCGTTGCCAATGCGTGTAGACGCCTCGTCGATACTGGTCATTGCCTTGGTCTGCGACATAGGTTCGGCGAGGAAAGTTCAGCTGAGCATAATAGTCCTCGGGTTGATACGGCTTGACGCTTTCACCCCCGATTTGCTCGACCAGCAAACCGCTGATCGCCAGCGCATTGTCGCGTACCATTTCCGCGTCGATGCGAAATCGGCCTTGGCGAGCGAAGAGCTCGTTGTAGGGATCGAGTTTGCGAAGCTGCTCCGTCGGGCGAGAAGATCGGCGGTAGGTCTCGCTGGTGACGATCATCCG
>CAXBHV010000557.1:0-5423 GCA_963974855.1 uncultured Rhodopirellula sp.
TGTCAAAGCGTTAGCTGATACTTCTTTTGTCGAGCCAAGGGTGAGATTCAAGCCGTCTCAATTCGAGACTCTTATATCATTTCGGTATCGACAGATGAGATTTAGAGGTCAATACGCAACCATACTGATACGTTTTCAGTCGCTTCGTTAAAGCAAAGAAAAAGGTCAACGCACTGCGGTTTTCCGCAATTCATTGAGTTTTATTAAAGTTCAGCGACGTGGTGGAAACTATCTGTTTAAAGGAAGCGATTTTGGCACAAAAAGTGTACATATCAATCACGTTCAAGAAGTTCAATCTACCAATCAGGGAAGAATCCAATGCTAGTTTTAAGTCGCAAAGAAGGTGAGCAACTACTAATCGGTGACAATATCGTTTTGACCATCAACCGAATCTCTTCGAATCGAGTTGCTATCGGAATCGAAGCCCCACGTGAAGTACGCATTGTTCGTGGTGAATTGGACCGAAAAGAAGTTGCCCCGCGAGGCACCGCTCCGATGACCATCATCGTGGAAGATCAAAATGTTTCGGTCGCTAGCAAGCCTGATTGCTAGCGTGCGGCAACGTCGATTATGCAATTCCAAACGAAGTTGCATGACACGTGAAAGCGAGCCGAGACTCACTTTGATTTTCGTGAGTGAGTACGCCGATTTTGATGTGCGTGGTGATAAGTTGTCATCCTGGGATGATAATCAGTCACATCATCGACAATCACATCAACGGGGCAGCCAATTCAAGAGCCAATTCAAAAGCAGTGAACGGGTACTCGATGAGGGATTGGCATTTCATGAGGGATGAACGGGTCGAACAAAGGACCCATCATTCCCCTCACTGCTGAGGGCAACGAATTGCCCAGCAGCAGATTTTTGTGCTCGTTATTTAGCGGCCAATCATGTGTCCACGAGCCATAAAGGCTTGGGACGTTTGGTGATTCATACCGAAACTCGTTGCGAGTTTCGCTACTTGAATGCTAGCTGCGGCTTAGGCAGCGCGTCGCGAAGAGGTGAACGAGCGATTCGGAAGCGGTAGAACCGATTCACATTCGTCAATCGATTTCACTTCGTCGATATGCACTCGGCGCTTCATCTCGGCTGTCGCCGAGCCACCCGCCAGCATGCCGATCGATTCCGACATCCGCGAAGGACGGCCAAGATTTGCGAGCATCCCCCGCAATCCGTCGCGAAGCCCGCTACGGTCTTTGCATGCAGTTTGGCGGATCGCCCACAGACGCTTTCCGCGTTGGAACGAAGCATCATTCCACCCGCTGTGCTCTTGATCGGAAACCAAGTTGCACTGTTCTGCGGTCGCACATCGCCAACCAGCTTGCGAAAGGGCCAGTCCGCTGGTGTAGGAGAACTCGAGCAGACTGCTTCCGCGATAGCAATGACATACATTTCGCAGCGACTCACGTCGCCAAAACGATGCTTCGACAAAGACGCCATCGATCTTAACGATCTCTTGGCGACTCAATTTTGATTGCGATGCGCCGACGGGTTGGCACAGACGTGATGCGTTGTCGGACCAACCGGCACCGACAATGCGACCTGTTTGCTGATGCCGAACGACCGCAGCGATTGCCGCGACATCATGATGTTCAAATTTTTCGAGAGCGGCATCGACCCAGCCTGCTGTTGCTTGGAAGCCACCACTTAAGACATGTACAAATCGACCGCGGGCTGCCGAAGCGCTTGCGGAGATCAGTTCGAGCATTTCAGCCGAGTCAGCGGACACAAAGCGAACTTCGTCACCCAATTCGAACGGGTCTTCGTAAGTCCCGTCGTGTGCAACAATCACTTCACAGCCGCTGGGCTGATGTTCTAAAACACTGATCAAACTGGTTTCGAAAGACTGGAGGTCTTCCGTCACCGGGACCACAATCGTAAGCCGCGGGATCGGAGAAATTTTTGGCACCGAACCACCTCAAGAAAGAATGCTGGCATGCACGCCGGCTTTCAAGACAATACGACGACCGACTCGCCGTCTTAGCTAGTTTTCGGTAGAACCAGCGTCAGAAGATGAGATCTTCGGCTCAACAGACCAAGAAAGTTGCAAAGCAAGCATCTCGAGAGTCTGTATTCATTCGCCAACCGACAAACCCAACCTAATCCCCCAAAGCAAACCCACTTATGCATACGCGACTGCTCCCCCCCGACGACTCGAGAGTTTCCGAGATTGGCTTTGGTGCATGGGCGATCGGGGGGCAGTGGGGACCACAAAGTGATGACGAGTCGCTGCGAGCGATTCATGCGGCGATCGATCGCGGCGTTAACTTCATCGATACCGCCGCAGGCTACGGTAACGGACATAGCGAAATGCTGATCGCCAAGGCACTCAAAGATCGCAGTGAAGATGTTTTTGTTGCTACCAAAACTCCCCCTAGCCCTGGGCCATGGCCGCCGAGTCCTTATTGCCGCTGGCAAGATCGCTACTCCGCAGCCTATTTGCGGGACAACGTTCAGCAACGCTTGAAGAACCTAAATGTCGAGCGAATCGATCTGCTGCAACTGCATACCTGGACGCGCGGCTGGAACGATGACCCTCAGCCGCTATTGGTCCTGCGTCAATTGCGAGACGAGGGCAAAATAAATTTGATCGGAGTCAGTACCCCCGAGCACGATCAAGATTGCGTTGTGCAATTAATGCGAAATGGACTAGTCGACGTCGTTCAGGTGATTTTCAATCTGTTTAATCAGGACGCTGCCGCTCAAATCTTGCCCGTCGCAGCCGAAACGGGCACGGGGGTGATCGTCCGAGTCGCGCTGGACGAAGGATCGCTGGCAGGTAAATATGCCGGTGACCATGTTTTCGGCGAAGACGATTTTCGCAGCCAATATTTTGCCGGAGACCGGATGCAGCGGACTGCCGAGCGTGTTGCCGAGATCCGTGCCGACATGGATGCGCTAGGTTTGTCGGACGATTATTCAATGGCCGATGTCGCACTGAAATTTGCGTTGTCGCGACCGGAGGTCAGCACGGTAATTGCAGGCATGCGAACGGTGAAGCAAGTCGAGCAGAACACGCGAACGAGTCAACTGAGAGATTTGCCGGACGAGGCGATCACGCGTTTAAGGCGACACAATTGGCGCCGCGGAATTTGGTACGCCGGAAAGTAAACAACGAGCGGACTTTTATCGTCGCCTTTCGTTCCGCGAAAGATTCAAAACGATATTGCATTCGGGATGGATGTCGATTGCATTACGGAAGTAGCGGAACTCGTCAAGAGTTTCGGCCTCCTCGAAGAACGAAAGTCGCGCACGACTTCCGCTACGGCAATATGCGTCAAAGATTGGCCCAAATGAAAGACGACACTTATCAACGGTTCGATTCGACGGTCTTCTTAAACGGTGCCGGCAAATGGCGTTTCGACGCCATGATCCTGCTGCAACTGAAACAAGCAATCGTCCGCAATCCGCAACCGTCGGCTGACTTCGCGTCCTAGATTCATCATGATCATCGCATATTGCTCGACATTCATGCGATATAGCGATTGCAGCACGGTGCGTGGAATTTCGATCGTTTCACAATTGCATTCCGCTTGCGCTGCAGCGGATCGAGGCTGAAAATCAATCAGCGACATTTCACCAAAGCAATCGCCGCTCGCTAAACGCCCCAGCACGATCGACTCGTGTTTCCACGTCCGCTTGATCAACACCGTCCCGGCTTCGATCACATAGAGCGACTCGCCCGGATCGCCCTCGTGGAAAAAATAGTCGCCCGCCGCCAACACGAGCCGATGAGATTCGCCCAGAATTAGTTCCAGCGACTCGTTTTTCAGGCCGCCAAACACGGCCATCTGACGAAGCATTTTAGCCTGATGTTCATTCATCGATTTAGCTCGAGAAAAGAGAGTCGAAAGGAACCGGCGGTGCTGAGCAGGAGATGCACTCCGATTGTAGCACTTTCGTTGCAGCGACAAGTAAAATGTTTGCTCCATTGTCTCTCTCGCAATTGCTGGCGAGATTACAATCGAAGTCCTCCCCCCTCGCCTTCGTTGATGTTTTTGCTTGGAATTGTCATGTTCACCACGTTTCGCGCCCTATTGTTTTCGTCTGCTTGCATTGCGATTTCATTCCCGAACCCGAACGTCTGCGGCGACGATGCGTGGCCAGCGTTTCGAGGGCCGGGCGGCGACGGCATCGTGCGATCGGGCGCCAAGTTGCCGCTGCACTGGTCCCCTGAAAAGAACATCGATTGGCGTACCGAATTGCCAGGCAAAGGTTGGTCCAGCCCCGTCTGTGATGACGATCGTATCTATGTGACTACGGCGATCCCTGCCGAATCACCTGATGGATCAGAAGAAGTGGCGAAAGAATTTTCGCTGTCACTGTTGGTGATCGACGCAGCCAGTGGCAAGTTATTGAAAACGATTCCCGTCATGCAGCAGACCGAAGATCGATCACCCAAGATCCATTCCAAGAACAGTCACGCCAGCCCCACGCCGATCGTCGATGGCGATCGCATCTTTGTCCACTTCGGTTACCAAGGCACCGCGTGCGTCAGCAAGGAGGGCGAGATTCTGTGGACCAATCGTGATCTGTACTTCAGCCCTCAGCACGGCAATGGCGGAACACCGATCTTGGTCGACAACCTTCTCATTTTCACTTGCGACGGTGACAAAGAACCCAAAATTGTCGCTCTGCATGCCGACACTGGTGAACTCGCTTGGCAAACATTGCGAATGATCTTTTCAATTCGCACGTTCTCGTTTGCGACACCGACATTGATCGAAGTCGACGGTCAGAAACAAGTGGTTGCGCCCGGCAGCGATTGCGTCTTTGGATTGGACCCGAAAACGGGTGAAACGATTTGGGATGTTCGCTACGATGGTTATTCCGTGATCCCCAAACCGATCTTTCATCGCGGGCTCGTGTTTGTTTCCACCAGCTACGACAGCAGCAAACTGTTGGCGATCCGCCCGACCGGTACAGGCGTGGTGACCGACACGCATATTCAGTGGCGTTCTAACAAGAGCGTTTCAAAGACGCCGTCGATGGTTGCCGCCGATGGATTGATCTATTGGGTCAGCGACGATGGGATCGCGATGTGTGCCGAAGCGGAGACGGGCGAGATTGTCTATCGCAAACGGATCGGTGGCAACTTTTCCGCGTCGTTGTTGATGTCCGGCGACCGGATCTATTTCACTAGTGAAGAGGGTGTCACCACGGTCGTCCGCGCCGGTCGCGAATTTGAGGTTCTGGCCACCAATCCGATCGAAGAACGAACCCTTGCATCGCTGGGCGTTTTTGAAGATTCCATTTTACTTCGCACCGCAGACGCTCTTTACAGAATCTCGCAGTAGAAAGCGGTTAGAATCAAGGCTTCTACTAAGCAGTAAGGCACGAGTCGTTCGGTTTATTAGCCGTTTTGGCGAACGCTGTGAAGCATTTTCTGTAGCGGAACTCGTCAAGAGTTTCGGGCATCCCGG
>CAXBHV010000558.1:0-5420 GCA_963974855.1 uncultured Rhodopirellula sp.
CGGCCGGGTTCCACGCACTCCCCGGTGCCTTACGGCCCACGGCTCACTACTGCGATTTTTATGTCGATTAAATCAACAAGCCATTAAGCATTTCGACCTGTTCAGCAATTCACGAAAGTCTTGACGACTTCCGCTACGATTCATCCCGTCACGTAATGGTCCGACGGTCCTAAGGAACGTTGACGCCTACCCAAAAGGCTCGTTTCCGGTCCGCCCGCCGGCGTGCGTCTTCGAGCATCGTTTCCAGCGAACCATCAAACTCAACCAACACTCGACGCGTGCGATAGCGAATCGTGACCGGTTTGGCCATGTCGAGATTCCGCATCGGACGAAGCCAGACCCTAAATTGCTCCGTCGGGCCTTGGTTAATACGAATTTGATTGTCATTCCCGATCGACGCAGAAACCGAAGCAGCACGAAGCCGCTCGGATTGTTCCCACAACAATGGATCGACCGCGACGTCGGGTTTGAGTGCTCCCAGTTCTAGCCACCAAAAGAAAGTGTCTCCTTCGCGCATCGTGACGGCATCGATCTCATCAGGTGCATCTTTGCGAACGTGCGATGGCAGACGCATCCATTCGAACAGACGATGAATCTCTTCATAGAAAAATTCACGCCCCCGGCCTCGATACATCACGACCATCGCATCACTTTTGAATTTGACGTAGTCATCCATGATCGGACCGTTACGGACCAGCGGCGTGGGAGCTCCGTCACGTTCACCCATCACCAGGTACATCGGCACATAGGGCGCGTTGGGATGGTAATGCGTAATCGTCTTTGCCGGTTCACCACTAATCGAAATCATGCCGGCCCAAAGATCAGGGTGCGAATAGGCAATGTCCCACGCCGCAGCGCCCCCTTCGCCATGCCCCGCAATGAAAATGCGATCCGCGTCAATCGAAGATCGACGCATTGCATCGCGAAGCGAAACTAGCACGCGTTCATGTTCTCGGGAACTGTATTCGTAATCACCCTGCGTGTCGCGAGTCCACAGTGGCGCGACGACGATAAACCCGTATCGCGACGCGTGCCCCAACCTGGCCTGCATTTCTTCGTTGTAAACACCACTCCACCAATCAATCTCCGACACCGGAGTGCCTCGCACCGGGTGCAGCGCGAGCACACAGGGGTACTCGCGAAGCGGATCGTAATTCGGTGGCAATTGAATCACGTAGCGTGGCCGCGGCGGCTGATCGAGCTGTTCTGTTTCGTCGCCAACCAAGTGCATTCCCGAGATGGTCTCGTGCTGCGATCCTTCGGGCCAAGGAAGAGTGGGCGTCAAAAGCGGCAACATGCGATCGACATACTCCGCTTCGGCACCTTCGAGATTTTGCAACTCAGACAGAATGGCCTGACGTCGCGCCGCATCCGACGTGGCCAAGTATTCCGCGACCAGATCACGGACGGTGACCAGCGAAATGGTGATGGTCAAGTTCTGTTCGCCCGAACCACTGCCGAGCAACCAACCTGCGACCGCAAGGGCAACGCGATTTTCAAGAGGAACCGCCTCGGATTGCCCCAAACGAATGTAATCGCTCAAGCGAATCATCGTTGCCGAGGAAAGCCCCTCTTTGATTTCGGTAAAGATGGGCTGCAAAGCTTGCGTTTGCTTTAGTTGGGCGATTTGTCCATCAAGCTGTTCGATCAACGACTTGGCTTGCTGCTGAGACCCTCGGATTTTTTCGATTGCATCTTCGACCTGCAATTTTGTCACGCGGCCAAGTTGGTCAATGGGAAACTGTTCGAGAATCTGCAGTGCCAATTCTTCTTGTCCCGACTCGGCCCGCAACTTTGCTTCGTCAAGTAACTGAGTTGCTTGACGTTCGGTCAGCGCCACGACTTGACGTTGCATCTTTGCGGCTTCGGGAAATTCATCAATTGCTTCTTTGAGGATATCGATCGCATCCCCATAGCGACCGGCTTCCATAAAGAAACGAACTGCCTCGAGACGTTTGTCGAGGTTGTCCCAGTCCATTCGCCGGCGGAAGATCGATTTCAAGACATCCGATTTCAGCGAACTGGTCGCCAACCGCATATCCCACACGTAGGACGTTTCCCCCTTCAGCCCTTCGACTCTGGCATAGCGGCCATTGATTTCGGTTATGCCTTGGACCAAACGCATTGGGCTACCTTCGACACCGCGTACGGTCATCACACGGCGGCCGAATTCATTAAACGGCGAAACACCAAGGATGCTGCCGATCGCCGAAATCTCCTTGCCACCAAGCGGCGTGGGCTGCCAAAATTCAATCGATTGTTCGATATCACGGACGGCCACAGGCGGAGCAGCGGACATGCCATTGCCGTGAAAGTAAATCCGAGTCAAACCGTCATCGATGACCCAGATGGGCCTCAGTTTAATCTCGCCTGCGGCGGCAGCCGAAAACGCGTTGGCATTCAGCGAGGCAATCTCGGCCTTGGTTCCTCGCAACGTCATTCCGTTGCGAAGCTGGAACAATTCCTCAGCGTTTGCTTTGGACGGTAACAGTGTAGAGAACAGAATGACACCAACGAGCACGGCAATGCCCAGCGTTCGACGCAACCAGTTGCTCATCCGTCCTAGTCCTTCATTTCGGTCAAATCACGCGTACCACGGCCGCACTCGGCCTGGCGGTACTTTTGCCGTGGATCGAGATTTCTATTTTACTTAAGACGGGCGGCCATGTCCCGAAGTCGTCAAAATCGTTACTGCCCGCAATAACGAACGACCGATCGGAGCGACCCCATCACGAAACGACTCGACCGTTGGCATCGTTTGCTCTAGCCAATCGCGTTGCTGGACGTCTTGGAACCAAGCCACTGGATTGGTCCGCATCATGTAGGCCGAGCTTTCGGCCCCCAGCATCGGCAAACCGTTGATCGGCAACCCCACGTTTTCCGCATGAGTTGACGGCAATGACGGTCCAGCATCGGCCGATGCGATCGACGACTCAGATGACTCGGGCAATCGAAAGGCGAAAATCAAGACAACGGCCACGCCTAGTAACATTGCCACCATGACGCTGCGCTGCGACATGCGAGCACGCGAACCACCATGTTCGCCGAGATACGTTTGCGAGTCTGAATCGGCTAGCGATACTACTTGAGAGGGCTGGCGGGACGGCAGCACGGAGGCGACTTGTTGCCACGCGATCAAATGCTGGTGACACGAATCACACTGCGAGGCATGTTCCTGAAGCAGATCGTTGTGCTCGAGTGATTGCCGCTGGTCGATCTGATGTTGAAGCGACGCCATAAATTCTTCGCAACTCATCGCTTCACCTCCGAGCCAACGTCATTTCTGGCAACAATCACCACTTCGCGTTTGAGCAATTCGTCCATGATGGCTATGCGAGCTCGATGGACCCACGTTTTTGCGGTACCCACGGGACAACCAAGCTGACTTGCGATTTCCGCATAATTCATCGATTGATCGTGAAACAAATCAAACGCACGTCGATGGTTTGCGGGTTGAGAGGCAAGTGCCAAACGCACCTCTTCGCGCAACGAGTCGGCGGCGATTTTTTCTTGCACGCGATCCGCCGAGGGCTCAACCGGAACACCCGTTGCGACCTCGTGGCGATGACGCGACAACACGGTGCGACAGCGATTCCCAGCAATCGTCACCAACCACGGCTCAATTGGCCGTTTGGAATCCCAGCGTCCTAGATAACGAGCGAGACGCGAAAACGTCTCCTGGGTCATGTCCTCTGCGTCTTGGCGATGACGCATGAATCGCATACAGACGCCGAACACGAGCGAATGATAACGTCCGACGAGCTTCTCGAACGCGACGGGATCGTTTTGGCGGTGACGTTCGATTAGAAACGCAGTCGATTCTTCCATCCCATATTCCTAACGACCGCTAAAGAATCGCTTCAGTGCATCGTCGGCCGCATCACGTGAATTCTCTTTCATGTTCTTCTTCATTCCTTCGGGCAGCTTCATCGGCTTCTGCTTGTCAGGAACTTTGCGTTTACGAGACGAAGATTCCTCTTCATTGATCGAAAGCTCGGTGCTATCCGACGTTTGTTCGCTTTTCGCTTCAGAGGGATTATCAAGTCGCAGCTGGCGTGTCTCTGGATCGGAGATTTTCCGAACACGATCGATCTGGTCCGCTTCATCCAACCACGAATTAACGTCGACTTCTTCGAACTTGCTGTCTCCGGAACCTGCCTGGACCACGCGAGCAGCGGCATCTTCGACGTTGGCCACTTGTGGCTTCTTCGCTGCCTGCAGACCGTGCTCGATCAAAATCTCGAATTCCAACTTGCCGATCGTTAGCTTGTCATTCGGCTTAAGCACTTTTGCCATGTCCGTTGGTAACCGCTTGCCGTTCACCAAAGTACCGTTTCGGCTCTTCAGGTCTTGGACAAGAACGCGGCCTTCTTTCAAAACAATAATACAGTGTTTGCGGCTAACCGATTCGCTCTTGGGACGCAGCGAGCATGAATCGCTTCGTCCGATCAGAAATTTCTCGCTGGCAACGGCGATCTCTTTGCCTGCGTGACTTCCCGTCAGAACTTTCAACATAACTTTCATGAAGCACCTCTAAATTGATGGCCATCCGCATCCGAGTGCGGTCGCCACCCTATTTGGCCTACAACCCTCTTGGTCAACGAATCGCCAAGAATCATTTTCGCTCCGCCAATATCGACTGGGGTGCGAAATAAATCCCAATCGCTTCTAAAAATCGCTTCACAAGGATTCGCGACTCGTTCGAAAATCACTCCAAGTTTTCCCTCGCGTTACCATCATAGCCCTCAATGTCACAACTAGCGTGCGATCCGGCTGCACAGCTTGGTCGAGGAAACTAACAATAAGCGTATTCCGAAACCTCATTTCCCGCAGCGCCAACTTCTTATCTCTGAAAATTCTACAGCGGCCTAAGCGGACCACACTAAAGGGCTATTAACGGCTATCTGACGTACAATACAGCGGTAAAGTAACCATGTCCATATTCGTCAATTTACCACCGCACCCCTGATTCTAAGTAGTTTTAAGTCGAGGAGAATGCCAGTCTTTACGTTTTAGTGCAATCGTTAGTACCTTTGTATCGCCTCTAACAGCCAGCCTAAACATAACCAACCCGCGGGAGGGGCTAGCGATATAAAACCCTAAAATTCATCGTTTTTCGTTCCATTCTGACTGACCAAATCGTGTCAATCGGATCTGTTTGGCACGCCGATTGAACTCTTCATCAATCGAAAAAACATCAAATTTCATGCCAAATACGTGCTCGATCGTCATGGTCAGCACCTCGGCGAGCTCTTGGACCGTGATTGATTGCGGGGTCAAGTTCACCACCCCCGGCAATTCGGGGGCATGGGGGCTGACGTCTAGCAGGATGCTGCCGTGTTGTAAAACGGCCTTGCGACTCGTCCGCTGTGCACTTCCGACCACTTTGTAGCCCGCCACGACCAGATCTTCGCCGGTGC